>NZ_ABCK01000048.1 GCF_000170755.1 Lentisphaera araneosa HTCC2155 | reverse complement strand
TCGTCGGTTCTCTCTACGATGCTAAAGAACCCAGTTCAATTACGGTTAAGCCAGATGGTGAGTGGAACACTATGGTGCTCACCTGCGAGGGGCCGAACATCAAAGTTGTTTTAAATGGAGTGGAAATTCAAAACCTTAATATCGAAGAATGGGATACACCAAAAAAGAATCCTGATGGCTCTAAAAATAAATTTAAAATTCCTTTAAAAGACTTGCCCCGTAAAGGTCACTTTGGACTGCAGTATCACGGTCATCCCGTTTGGTATAGGAAGTTATCTATCAAAGAATTGGATTAGATGTGAAGGTCAGTAAAATTCTTCTCGCCAAGTCGCGAAGTTTACTAAGTTTTATCTATTGTAATAGCTGAGCCCCCAACTCGGCATGGACAGCGCTTATAAATAATAACCAGGAAAGAGCATAAAAAACCACGAAATGATTTAGGTCTTTTTTTATATTTTCAGCAGTCTGAATTAACTCGCGCGGAGCCGCTGAAATCGCAGAGTTTTTTTTGTGTTGTTTAGTTTGTTTCGTGGTTTAAATTTCACTATGACTTATCAAAGGAAATCTGTGTGAATCTGAGGAATCTGAGGAATCTGAGGAATCTGAGGAATCTGAGGAATCTGAGGAATCTGAGGAATCTGAGGAATCTGAGGAATCTGAGGAATTTGAGGAATTTGAGGAATCTGAGGAATCTGAGGAATCTATGGATGTTTTTTTAATTAATTCTGTATATAGACCCTTACATCTTTGCCTGAAGTGCCGGAGACCACGATGTCGATTTTACCATCGCCATTAAGATCCTGAAGGTCTAGGTCATAGCCTTTTTGCTTTTCTGAAATGATGTGTTTCGTGAAGTTTGCCTTGCCATCGTTTTCATACCAGACGAGTTGTTTAAGGGCATTATCCGTAGCCACCATATCTATGTCGCCATCACCATCTAAATCAACTTTATCAAAAGCATGAGGTCCCTGGATCTTTGCATCAATTTCAATAGCTTCGTAATTAGGGCCTTTGAACCAAAGAACACCTAAGCCATGACCACGCGCAGCTACCAAATCTTTGATGTTGTCGCTATTGAGATCGACTCCATAGATGTGCGAGGCCCCCGTTTGATTTTCAAAGTGCTTGATCTTCTTCCATGGTTTTTCCGGATCATCCCCTTCTTTCCATATGGCGAAGTAGTGACCACCCGTGAAAATTTTTCCACCCACCGCACCAATCATAAATTCCTGCTTACCATCGTTATCCAAATCAACGATGTCGAAGTAATGAGATCCACCGGGAGCCTCTTCATCGACAATGATATTGGGCTTCCATTGATTAAGATCTTTTGGATCTTCTGGAATTTGATAAGCGAGGACAGAATTTTGGTAAAGAGATCCAAACATTGGATTACGATGGGCTCTTTCGCTTGGATTGAAGTTATTGACGATGATATCCTGCTTGCCATCGCGATTAAAGTCGTGAATGAGGATGCAGTGGATACCCCAGAAGTCTAAAGTGATTTGATGGTAGGTCCATTGGTCCAAGGGGTTCTCCGGGCATTCCAACCAATAGATGCCACGGTCAGTGCCTACCAAATCCATGTCGCCATCACCATCAATATCGATGAGTCGACTATGGATCGCACGAGAGAAGCCCTCGGGCATTTTAAGGACTTCGACGGGTTTGTATTCAGGCCCCAAAGCTAAGTTCAAATACTCGTTGCCAGTGTAAAGAATATCCTTGTGCCCATCATTATTATAATCCCAGGCACGAGTAGAATTGACGGGGTAGCCAGAAGCAATTTCAATTTGTTTAAAGCTGATTTCACCAAAGAGTGGGAGGGCTAAAAAGAGAAGAATGAGGCGCATGTTTATTGGCCCTTGTATTGTGGATTGAGTTCTCTTGGTATGGGGGCCTTCATGTCTTGGCGCCATTTATTGAGTTGAGCGAGAAGTTTTTCGACTTTCTCGGGGTGTTTAGCCGCCAGGTTATTTTGCTCACTGAGATCATCTTTGAGATTGTAGAGTTCAAAGCGACCATCTTCGAAGTATTGATGCAGTTTCCAATCACCAATGCGAATAATAGAACCAGGGCGGGTACGAAAAGCCATGTCGTGGCATTCATTGTAACCTGCTTGGAGATAGATGGGGAAATGCCAGACAAGAGGGCGCTGGGGGTCAAATTTTGGAGCTTGACCAAAGAGCAATTCTTTAAAGCTTGCGCCATCGAGGATTTTCTTTTCTTTTTTTGCGCTTTCCGCAATATCAAGAAGCGTTGGGTACATATCCAAGGCCGTTATTGGGATGTCACTGCTGGAGCCCGCTTTGATTTTTCCGGGCCAATAAGCAAAAGTTGGAACGCGAATACCTCCTTCAAAGTAGGAACCCTTGCCAGCACGTAGGGGCCAGTTTTTGGAGAACTTCCAAACGCCGCCATTATCAGTGGTAAAAATAATGAGAGTATTTTTGTCGAGTTTGAATTCTTCTAGTACTTTGACTAAGCGGCCAATATTTTCATCGAGAGATTCGAGCATGGCGGCATAGATGGCATTATTGTGAGCTTTTGAAGTTTTGATATTTTTAAACTTTGCCACTTTATCTTTTTTAGCCTGAAGAGGTGAATGCATAGCGTAAAAGGGGAAGTACATGAAAAAGGGTTTCTGCGCATTGTCTTTGATGAAATCAATCGCGCGACCAGTTATGTAGTCTGTGAGATAGGTGCCTTCTTCTTTGGCTTCACAATTGGGGAATTTAAAGGGACTGTGATAACCACCATTATAGGGACCACCCAAATGACAGCCGCCCACATTGTATTTGAAGCCTTGTAGAAGCGGGTCTTCACCCACATGCCATTTGCCTAGTGTGATAGTTTCGTAACCGGCATCGCTCATGGCGTGACCAATTGTTCGCGTATTTGGGGGAAGAAATATTTGATTTGGAGTCGGAATAAGCTTGCGCTGCTCAGGCTTGCCACGTTCAGAACTACCAACTGTATAGACTCCATGCCGGGGAGAGGATTGGCCAGAGATGAGACAAGCTCGACTCGGGGCACAATTTGCGGCACCCGCATAAGCATTGCTAAACTTTATGCCATTGGCAATCAGCCGATCCAAATTGGGCGTCTGATAATATTCACTGCCCAGGCTTCCAATATCAGTCCAGCCCATATCATCGACATTGATGAGAATGATATTGGGTTTTTGATCAGCACATAGTAGAGCCGGTAGAGAAAGGAGGAGTTTTAGGATATATTTCATAATTGATCTTTGTTTTTATCATTGTTTTAATAGAAGCATAAAAGATCGTTAATCGTAACAGAGCTTCAGTTTTTTACACTCATTAAGGTGTTTACTACCGCCTCACTCCGGCGGGGAGGTGCTGTCACACGGGCAAATACTTTTCATCCGCCCCCGGTGACAGCCGGGCTCGTATGGCAATACCTCCCCGCTGGAGTGAGGCGATAACCACCCCCTTGTGTTATATTACAATTACTGGGACTCCGTCCCCATCCCTGCAAGGTGTGCCCACCTTGAGAGGCGGATAAAGGGCGGATAAAAGAGAAGTGAATACTTTATTTCGTTTTGCTCTTAGGACGATCTTTTAAAGCTAATTGCTTATCGTAGATGATGCCGGGACGAATGGGTTCATGAGCCACTTCAGTGAGGGCAATCATTTCTTGAAGAACTTGGGGGTGATCTTTGGCAATATTATGGAGTTCTTGGATATCTTTTGAGAGGTCGTAGAGTTCCCATGAACTCTTTTTATCTGTGCGGTAGAGTTTCCATTGGTCCATGCGCAGCGCGGTTTGCCTATAGTATTCCCAGTACATGAACTTATGATTTTTTTGTCCATCTTTGGATAGGAGTGTAGGTAAGATCGTGAGGCCATCGGTTTCGGGTGGATCGGTTTTTGCGATGTCCGCAAGTGTGGGCATGATATCGGGGAAATAGAAGAGGTGATCACTCACTGATGAAGCTTTAACTTTTCCAGGCCAGCGAACGTACATGGGGACTTTGAGTCCACCCTCATAGAGTGATCTTTTTCCGGCGCGAAAACGTTCGCCAGTTTCGGGATTGAGATTTGGGGCAAAAAAACCGTGGGGATGATCCTTTGTTTTGAAGTAGTCAGAGCCACCATTATCACCGCAGAGGAAGAATACGGTATTATCATCAATGTCGAGTTCTTTGAGGAGTGAGGCGATCTCACCGATTTGGCGATCAACCATGTGCATGAAAGCTGCGTAGCCTCGTGAATCAGTATCACGGCTCTGCCCAGCAGTCCAAGGCCTATCTTTAAAAAGTTGCCAAGAGGGATCGTCTTTCTTAATGCCCCAATGACCATGAGGAGGAGTCCAGGGCAGATAACAGAAGAAGGGGACATCTTTGTTTTTCTTGATGAATTTGATGGACTCATCAAAAATGACGTTTTGTGCGTGAGTTTCGCCATTATAGCGATCTTTATTTGAATTGCCTTTTAGGGGAAATTCTTTGCTATTATGGATGAGATATTCTGGGAAATAAGTGTGAGCATGCACTTGGTCGTAATAACCAAAGAATTGATCGAAGCCATGATTTTCGGGAACGCCGGAAGTCCCTCGTGCACCCACGCCCCATTTGCCAAAGCCTCCAGTGACGTAGCCCTTCTTCTTGAGCATGGAACCGAGGGTAGTTTCATCAGCACGAATGGCAGAGTAGCCATCATTCGTACGCATGGAAGTATGCCCCATGTGTTTTCCCGTGAGCAATACTGCGCGGGTGGGTCCACAAGTTGGGGCTCCTGCGTAGGCATTAGTGAAGCGCATGCCCTCGGTCGCGAATTGATCGATATTTGGGGTGATGAGGTACTTATTGTTCATGTGAGAACTTTCAAAGTAGCCCCATTCATCGAGCATGAGGTAGATGATATTGGGCTGCTTTTTGGCCATGGCATTGAAGCCGACTAAGAAAAATATAAAGAGTAGAGCTTTGTACATGGGGATATCCTTTGATTTTGATAGTTATTAATTTATCCGCCGGGTCAAGGGCTGGCAAGTCCTTGGTGGGAGTATGAGGGACTCGTCCCTCATAGAGTCTCGGTACTCTGCCCCAAGCCCTGCAAGATACTGCCGTATGGGCAAATGATTTTTATCCACCTGTCTGGCAAGGCTCTTGACCAGGCGGATGGTTGAGTGTGTTTTTTTAAGCCAAAGTTAAGCGTAGGAGCGTAGCGACAAGCGATGGGATTATTAAGGGTGCTTGTACCCTTAATCGGGTTTTGGGCAGAGCCCAATCTTCTCATAAATCTCGGGCAAGAGAGGTGTTTTAGTGGTATGGTGCTGCGCACACGAGAGGACTCTGTCCTCTCGAGCTCTCCTGTAAGGAGCTGCCACTCCTGGACCAGGCGGTTAAAAATCTTTAAGTTCTCATTCATGCTTCGCACATACTTAATAATTTCATATTTACTTCCAGCTCTTCATGTAGGCGACTATATCGGCAATATCCTGCTCACTCAAGCCTAATTGCTGTGCGGAGAGCATAAGAGATTGCTTCATGTGGAGTTTGGTAGCGATGCGTTCTTGTGGGATGATTTGCTTGACGCCACCCGTTGAAACCATGATCATGGGGTCACCCTTAGAATCGGGAATTCCCTGAACTTTTTCACCATCTTTGAGCAGGACTTCCATGCCTTTGAAACCATGGGCAATACCCGCAGAAGGTGCAACAATGGCGTTGATTGTGGCTTCAAGTGTTTGTTTACTTGCCCAGCCTTTGAGTACGGGACCGTAATTTGGGCCGACGCCATTGATATTGTGGCACATGGTACAAGCCATGATCTTGTTTTTGCCACGCTGAATATCTCCATCGAGGGCGAGGATGCTTTCTTGATTCAGAGTTTTAATTTCTGGCTCAGCAGGGATAGTCATTGAATTAATGACGAGCTTTTCGGGGTCATAGATGCCTTTGACTTCTTCGGCAATATCGAGTTTTGACCAAGCAGTGAGTCTTCGCATAAAGATCCAATGAGTCATGTCTTCTTTGATGAGTGAATCAGATTTGGCGAGATCAATTAAGGAGACGGCTGCGTCTTTGTCGTTGATAAAAGCCATGGACTCCACGGCAAACTGACGATCTTTGAGGCTGAGCTTATCACTAGAGATTCTCGTTTTTAAATCTTCAATAGCGGCGGAAGTGCAGAAGCGCCAGGTAATGCGGGCAAAAGGCTCGTTCCATTTAAGAGGATCGTTTTGCTTAAGTTCTTTTTGGAGATAGTTCCAAAGAAGCGCTTCTTTATTAGTGGCACCAAGTCCAATGGCCTCGACATAGTTTTTGTCGTATTTTACTGGCATGTTCTTAATGAGCTCAATAAAGATATCCCCAGTTTCAGCTGTGGAGTAATGTCTCAGAGAAAGAGCCACATCGCGACGTACAGCGGTGTTCGAATCATTCGCTAGAATCTTTGCATAGGGAAGGATCTTAAATTCCGCACGACGCAGGGCACGGTAAGCAACGAGGCGATTATTGGACTGATCATCTTCCAAGAGAGTTATGCAGTGTTCCATACCCTTTTGTCCGAGGTAGGGGAGGAGCCAAATAGCGCGGGCCGCAATAAATTCATTTTCGTGTTCAAGGAGTTTTGCGACTTGCGCATACGCTTTCGAACCCGCTTTTTTAAGTTCTCTGAAACCGATATAACGTACATTCACGGCAGGGCTCTTGAGTGCTTCGATTTGTCCCTCAATCGTTTTTAAATTGAGCTTGGGGATGACGGGTTTAAAGTTCTTGGGAGCAATTCTGTAGATTGCGCCAGATGCAGTTGGATCGAGTGTGGCGTGACCGCCGGAGCGCGGATCATAGAAGTCGGCTACGTAGATAGCGCCATCGGGCCCGATGCTTACATCTGAGGGACGGAACCAGAGTGAATGTTCAGTCGATTGATGGCCATGGCTTGAGAGGAAATCGAAGCGTTTGAGATCATAGCTGGCGCCTTGTTGCTTAGGGAAATAACCATAGACAATATTGCGCGTGGCTTCACATGAGAGGTAGAGACCTTTGTACTTGTCACCCAAAGCACCGTTTTCATAGAAGACGACGCCAGTAGGGCCACCCGCTCCATACACATCTCCCGTATCAAAGGTTCCAGGATTATCCTGTCTCCAGTGAGCGCGAGGGATGGATTGGCCAGAGCGTTTTTCTGATTGCCATTTGTACTGACCATCAAGAGAGTAGTAGCCAGCAGAACCGTATTCCATAACATAGGAATTACGGCAGCTTGAGTAATCGTCGTTATCACTCTGGAAGGTCTCGCCAAGTGAGTTGATAGTTTGTTCATAAGAATTGCGGTAGCCATGACCAACGATTTCTACATTGGTGCCATCGGGGTTCATGCGTACAGTAAAACCGGCACTCCAGACAAAGCCGTCGTCACTCTTAGCTCCGCCGAGTTCGTCAGTTGGCGTATAGAAAAATTCTTTCGGAGCACCACCACGGTAATTGGTGTTCATGCGGAAAGTTTTGTCAGATTTATCAGTGAAAATGCCGCCGCAGTTACCTGCGTTGAAGTACCATTTGCCATCGGGGCCAGCGGTGAGTGAATGAAGCGAGTGATCGTGCTGACGACCATTGAAGCCCGTGAGTAAAACTTCTCTTTTATCAATGCCTTCGTCAAAAACGAGGTTGCGGTTCACATCGGTGAGGATGATGAGTTCAGGTGGTTGAGAAACGACAATTTTATTATCGAGAACGGCAATGCCAAGTGGGCAGGAGAGGTTGGGGTTTTGATGAAAAGTATGAGACGAATCTGCTTTGCCATCGCCATTAGTATCTCTGAGAACAGTAATACGATCGCCACCTTCGCGGCGGGCCATATTTTCTCGACGGTAATTGACGCCTTCAGCCACCCAGATATTGCCCATGTGGTCAATATCCATATTCGTGGGATTGTATAGCTGTGGAGATTCAGCCCAGCGTGTGACTTCGAGCTCGCCATCGGCTTTAAAGAGTTCAAGTTCCATTTGTTGGAGTTTAGCGGGAGGCCAGGGGAAGGCCTCGTTAATACTGCTGGCAACGGCAAGCTTGACGGGACTTGTTTTTTTAGGTACTGAGCTACTTTTTAGAGACGCTTTTTTTTTCTTTCTTGGGTCAATGGCGCGACCATCGGGGCCAATAGCGTAGGGCTTGCCAGGGGCTTGTTTGAGAAGTTCAGGGGATGGGAGTTCAATTTTCTCGGGGAAATCTGGGCGGTTGAGGTTTTGATTGAGCATGGTCTTGGTAACTTTAGCGGACTTTATTCCCTCCTTAGGAATATCAACTCCGGCCACCCAAGCAATTGTATTGAGCACGAGTTTACGGTAGTTATCTACGGCCCAGTTATTGTGGTAGTGACCACCCACAAAACCTGCGCCACGTCCGGCATTTTTACTATCGTGACACCAAATGAGTGCCTGTGGCTTATCGAGTTGATCGGCAGCACTTTGGCTCCAGAATTTATTTGAACCATAACGGATCATGTTTTCTGCTGTGGGGGTAGCCGTAGCTAGAGGGTAGCAATCGCTACAACCCTCTTTGAAATTCATATTGAAATAGAGTTCGTCATAGACTTTTAGGGGAAGTTCGACACCACGTGCCACTGCATGGCCTTTTTTAGGTGAGATGTCGGCAATCCAAGAAGGGTTAGTGGAGAATTCGTCATCGAAGTAGCCACCGATCCATTTTTTGAAATATTTCTCACCAGCTTCTTTGGTGGGGTGTACGCCGTAATGCATGAACATGATGCCCATGCCCTCTTTGATTTTCTTATCGAGGAAGTCATGTTTTTCTGCAAGCTCACCACCTTTATCGGCATAGATAATAAGCGCGTCAGCTTCATCAAAGATGCTCTCATCTTCAGGCCAGCCATAGTAATGAACTCGAGCGGTAATACCAAGTTGACTTTTATTGAGGGCATCGGCGAGAAGCATGGATCCCGCTTTAAATTCGTGAAAGCCATGGCGATGCTTGGTATTGCCCGCAATAAAGAGGATGTTTTTTGTTTCTTTTGCGAAGAGCGCAAAAGAAGGTGCCAATAAAAATAGCGCGAGGGCTACTTTGATTAAGTAGTTCATGGGTGTGATTCCGAGTTTATTTTAAAAAATTGATTTAGATGTGAATAAGTTTGTCGGTCTTGTTTACTTTAATGGGCTTTGAAGTCGGGCTTACAGAGGGAGTTGGTGTTTTGATTTCTTCTTTTTTGTCCTCGCCTTTTGGTTGAACTGGGGCCGAGTGTGCTAAAGTACTAGTATTATTTTCTGACCGTTTAGGTCCCACTCTGGTGTAGTTGGCAATTTTATCTTCAAGATTGGTGGTGGGTCCCATAATTGCTTTTTGAACAATGTTGTCTAAATAGAACTTTTCTGTACCTGTTCCAATGATTCGCAGTCCGCCATATATCTCGGGGGAGTTACTTATAGACTCCGTAAAGATCGTTTTGTGATCATTGATTTTGATGGCGTAACGATTTTTATAAGTCTCTATGTGAAATTGATTCCATCTATTTGGTGAAATTTTAATGCCTAAATCCTGGGTGATGCGTTCGGTTTTTCCATTTATCTGCTCTTCTCGGCAAAACTCCAGCTGATTCCCTTTTATTCGAAGTTTAGCGTAATGACGTCCAAGATGAAATTCTGCGTTAGCGTTATTTTTCTGAAATTTAAAATGAAATTTCATCACAAAGCCATTGTGTGGATTGGGAGTCCAGAAGTACATGAGGCTTTGAAGCTTCGTTAGTGTGGTGTCTTTTGGAGATCCCACATATTCACCCTTGAGGATTTCCCAATTCATGTTTTTTGAGGGTCGAATTCGGGAGTTTTTCTTTGGAGGTGAAAACTTTTCATCAATGAACACTCCTTTGTCAGGTTTAGGCGTAACAAGCAGTTCTTCAGCACCGACTGAAATACATATTAAAAGTAGAAGTAGGTATTTCATTTTCTGTCCTCGTTAAGTTTTTAATTGTACTTAGAAGAAGGTTTTGAGGGGCAATCTTAACAGGAGATTAAAAAAATGATGAAAGAAAGTGATTAGATCGGGCTGAGGCCCTGCAAGATCGGGCCGAGGCCCTGCAAGATATTTTTTCTGGGTACGCCAAGCACCAGCTTGGCATATTGCAGATAAATAAGTGGGGATATATGAAAAGACTTAGCCGAGCAGGAGCTCAGCGGTCCAAAGACTTAGCCGAGCAGGAGCTCAGCGGTCCACGATTTTTATTTAATCAAAGTAATGTAGGCAAATAAACAACCCCATTTAGTCCCACTCTGATCATGGAATAGTGTATTCATATCATAAGTTCCAGCTTTTAAATCTAGTTCCACGATAGCGGAATAATCATTACTCAGAAGTTTAGTACTAGCCTTGCTGTCTCCAATATTTATTTCGACACTAGTGGCTTCGATAGCTTTCTTTGCCTCGAGGGAGTAGTGACTTAATTCAAAGCGGTAGCGTCCATCTTGGGTGACCTCAATAGCCCAAGTACCTCTGCCTTTCTTGTGTTTTTGACTATTACGATTCCATGGTGAGCTCCCCTTATACCAATCCATGGCGCAGAGGCGTGTTGGATTGAGACCAATTTCATGGCGACAAATTAATTGATTCTCTGATTCTAGGCTTTTCCAAAAATCCTCATATGTTTTGAGGATTTGTTGGTGTATCTCAGGTATTTGCTGAGTGACATCTGCCAATTGCTTGCTTCGGTCATATAATCGCTTGGATGCATCAAGATAATAATTAGGAGTGATTAGTTTGGCGTTTTTCCATTTTGTACGTTTACGATTTCTTGGGCATTGTAAAATGATGATACGTTCATCTTGCCAATTTTTGGAGCCTGAGAGTAGGGGGCGTAAACTACGACCGTCCAAGTTATTTGGAACTTCAATGTCGCATAAGTCGAGTAGAGTAGGCAGGACATCAGTCATTCCCGTCAAATCATTGTTGACTGTGGATGGTTTGATGGCCTTCGGATAGCGCATCATATAAAACACTCGAGAATGTAGATCTTTTGGCTGGGTGTCTCTAAAGCGCTTTAAGGAGCCTTGGTCAGTAGCAATAATCACAATTGTGTTATCTTTTAACTTTAGGTCATCGAGCTTTTTTAATATTTTCCCGACACAATCATCGATATTTTCTATCATGGAATAAAGAGCTATGTTACCTGTAGTTATTCCCCTAGCTCTTATGCGTTTGGCAGCCTCGGGATGTTCTTGGTAAGGAGCATGAGTAGCAGGTGTTGACACAAAACAAAAGAATGGTTTATCTTTGTTTTTTTCGATGAAATCAATAGCCTTATCAAAGAGGATGTCTGATGAATAGCCTTTGCTTGGAACGAGTTTGCCATTGTGCCAATAGTGGGCATCGATATGTGTATTGCCATGTGCATCTTCAAGCTGGCCGATACCACCTCCGCCATGGATAAAGGACTCCTCAAAGCCTCGGAATCGTGGAGCATATGGATAAGACATACCTAAATGCCATTTTCCAAAAATCGCAGTTTTGTAGCCGGCATCTTTGAAAAAATTAGCAAGAGTCTTTTCTCGCTTATGTAAGATGGAGACTCCTCCAATGGTGTTGTGAATACCATAGCGCAGTGGATGGCGACCCGTTAGTAACGCGGCTCGACTAGGAGAGCAGTAGGCAGGGGCATGAAAATTGGTGAAATCGATACCTTCCTTACTCAACTTATCTATATGTGGGGTTTGGACTATTGGGTGGCCCTTAAAACTCAATTCATTGTAGGCCTGGTTATCAGTAAGAATAATTAAGATATTAGTAGAAGCAGGTAGTTTTGTGGGGGATTGAGGATAGATGGAAAAATTGATCGCCAATATCAGGTTTATGAGCAATGTTCTATGGTTCATGTATATCCTTTGCTTATGTTATATTCTCAATACTAGAAGCTGTCTGCGAAGTCAATCTAAACACTGAAATGAAAAATTCATGAGGAGCTTATTTATAATAAAGTGCTCAAAGTTCGATGATAATTAAGGCTCTTCTCTACAATTCCCCAATTTTCTCTTTTTGTTTATTCTTTGTGTTAAGGTCAGGGGAAAAGGCGACTTATATTTATAAACAAACAGATTATGACGAGTTAAAGCTTTGAGGCTTTTGCGCGTCACAGAAAAAGGTTATAGATGAAATTACGACTAATAAATATATTGACAGTAGCGTCTGCAGTATCTTTCCTCTTTGCGGCTTGTAATAAAGATGTCGAGAAGATGAACACTGCTTCGTCGCAGGGGACTAATAAACATAAAAGAATATCAAGCCAAAAAGCATTGAAGAGCGGCCCTGGAGTACATGAAACGGCTTTAAATAAATCGGCTTTACAGCCCTTTCTTGAGAAGCATTGTATCTCATGTCACGGAGAAAAGAAGCAAAAGGGAAGTACCCGTTTTGATCACCTTGACTATGTGGTTTCTGATAGTTTCGAAGCCTTTGATTATCAAGATATTTTAGATGTGCTCAATACCGGTGATATGCCTCCGGAGGAAGAACCTCAGCCCGAAAAAGAAGAGCTAGAAGTGGTTATCAAGGAGTTGACTGAAGGCTTGTTTACGGCAGGGAAGAACTTGACTTCTAGGGGTGGCAAAGTGACCATGCGTCGCCTAACGCGACGTGAGTATGCAGCGACGATAAGAGATATCTTCGGTCTTGAGCCGGAAGCAAAGCAAATTCCAGTTGATGAAGGCGTTCAAAATTTTGATACCGTTGGAGTTCGTCAAGATTTTAACTCAAAGCACATAGATCATTATTACGATTTAGCGCGAGAGGTTCTTAAAACAAGTTTTAAATTAGCGGGTAAAAAAGAAGCTTTTGCAGTAGTAGAAAATCAACCAGAAGAACGCACAAATGGTCACGTGCAAAAGTTTTTAGATTTACATGCGCACAAACCCAAAGGATCAGGTAAAGTTTACCGCTTATCTAGGGATAGGGAGGCCTATGTTAGCCTGCCTAAATACAAAACTGGTGTCTATCTAGCGCAACCAATCCGTCATTTGAGCTATGGCTTCAAGATTGATCCTCGAGCTAAGTATAAAATTAGCGTTAAATCAGGTGTTTATGGTCAAGTCGCAGCTTTTCGGCGATATGTGAGGCTACAAGAAGGTAGGAGCGAAAACCTTTTGGGAGTCATTCGCGTTAATGGTACAGAAGATCAACCCACAGAAAGTACGATAGAAATCACTCCAAAAACTCTAAGAGATCGCATCGGTGGCTATGTAGCGGAAGATCGCTCAGGCGCATGGCTGAGTCATTACTTGAGTTTTATCGAACGCTACGAGGGGGTGGATGCTAAGAAAGAAGGTCTTATTTGGATTGATTCATTTAAATGTGAAGGGCCGTATTATCCCGCTGAAAGAAGTTTTTTTGATCAATTGCTTTGTCCCGAGGAGCCGACGCCTGAAAAACCTTCCAGCATGGTTTGGAATGATGAGAATGTAAACGAGCTTTTAGAAAAATTCACTTATGAAGCGTTTAGGCACAAAGAGCCCTCAGAGGACTTTTTACTTGGCCTCAATGAATTTCATAAGAACCAGAGAGCGCTTGGACTTAGTTTTGAGGAAGCCTTGATCGATACTCTCGCCGTTGTTTTATCCTCGCCAAGTTTTTTATTCCTAAATGAAGATAATCAGAAAGAAATCTCTAATAAAGATAAAGCTATCAGGATGTCTTACTTCCTTACGAGCTCACCACCAGATAAGCAACTCTACAGTAAATTCCATCAAGGCTCAGTAAGTGAGCTTGCACAAAGAGCGGAAGTTGATCGTTTGCTGGCAAAAACAGATTATCGAGATTTTAGTGAAGGTTTTGCGAGTCAGTGGGCCGACTTCACACGTTTTGATAATATAACGGTGAACTCCAAGAAATACCCGACTTTCAATATGGGCTTACGTTATTCAATGAAGCAGGAAGTCATCAATTATTTCCAAGAGATGCTTCGTCGTAACTCACCAATTGCAACACTCATAAAATCGGATTTTATTACGATCAATGCGCAGTTGGCGACTCTTTATGGGATTCCTAATATGACGAGTAATGAATTTATATCAGTGCCACTTCCTAAAAATTCACCTAGAGGAGGATTTCTATCTCAAGGAGTCTTTTTATTGTCGGGTTCAAATGGGGAGCGCTCTTCACCGACAATTCGTGGTATGATGCTTCTTAATCGCTTCATGAATAAAGAAGTTCCACCTCCCCCACCAAATGTACCAGAACTTGGGGCAGAGAGCGATGAGGTCTTAACGACGCGCAAACTCGTTGAACTTCATCAATCACAAGTGCAGTGTGCCTCTTGCCATAGAGATATGGATAATATGGGACTGGCGATAGAAAACTTTGATGTCATTGGTCGTTGGCGCGAGACGGAAAGAGTTTCTAGAGATGAGATTCCAATTAAAGTTGCGGGTTCATTTGCAGATGGTAAAACCTTTGAAAGTTATTCGGAATTTACCAAGCACTTAGTGGGATACGAGGAGAAACTAGCTCGCAATATGATTGAATCGCTTTTGGTATATAGTTTAGGTAGAGACATTGAGTTTACTGATATGTCTCACATCGATGAAATCATTTCTAAGACCAAAGAGCAAAATTTCCGTATAAAAGATATGATTTACGCCGTCATAGAAAGTCCACTTTTTATTAAGAATTAAACAGAGAAAGCTTATGCCACTTATAACAAATTTAATAAACCGTCGTTCATTTCTAAAAACTACTAGCTGTTTATTGGCCTTGCCTTATCTAGATTCAATGGCAGCCAAACAATCAGCCCCAGCGCTCAAGAGAATGGTTTTTCTCGGTGGAGGCTATGGTTTTACTCACGCGTACCATGGGAAAGATAATAAAAGCTTTTTCCCTGAGCAGGCGGGTAAGTTTTCAGAGATTGGTCTGACTCATACAATGAAGCCCTTGGAACGTCATAAAAATGATATCACCATGGTTAGAAATTTAACTAATTTGGGAGTGAGTAATCCGCATGGTGGGAGTCATCATCACTTGAGTTGTGGTAGCTACCGCGAACATGAAGCCGGTATTTCATGTGATCAAATTGCCGCCAAAACAATTGGCAAAGAGTGTCGTTTTACTTCGCTTGTTTTATCTGGTAATGATAACATGCCAGGACAAGGTGCAGGTCATGGCAGCGGTTACTCATTGTCTTCCGATGAACGTGGTCATTCCATGCCAGCTTTAAACTCACCATTGGATTTATATAAGACCCTATTTGCTCAAAAGGGGGATTCTAGTGAAACTGTCATAGCTCGTTTAAATAAACGTAAGAGTGTCCTAGATCTTGTTCATAAAGATGCTAAAAACGTGCAGCGAAAGCTTGCCAGTGAAGATGCGGAAAAATTAGATCAGTACTTTACCTCAGTGAGAGAAATTGAGCAAACTTTAAGTCGCGAAAGAGCATGGGCTAATATACCTAAGCAGCAAGCTCCTTTTGCTCCCCCCTCAGAAGGTATGGATGGTGCCAAAGAAGTTAATCTAGTTTATGATATGATGATTATTGCACTGCAAGCCGACATGACTCGCGTGATTAGTTACCGCCAGCCAGTGGCCTCTGTGATTAAAAGTTTAGGTATTTCTTTATCTCCGCATACTTTGAGTCACTATGGGAGTTCGGGTGAGAGCAGGATGGCTTCAGAGCAGCGCGATAAAAAAATCATGGAGCTCTATGCTGGTTTTATTGATCGTT
>NZ_ABCK01000047.1 GCF_000170755.1 Lentisphaera araneosa HTCC2155 | reverse complement strand
CGGCTGGGCTCCTGGCAATGGTTCTTTCCAATCCCATGTAACGGCTATGATCAAAGTTCTTGGCAAAGAAAAAACGGCTGCTTGGGTCAAAGCACTTAAAGCTAACGAAGTTCAAGACTTCCCAAAAAATACTCCTATTGTTAAAGCGGTTGCCGAAGGCAAGGTCGCTGCCGGTCTCGTCAACCACTACTATCTCTACAAAGTTCGTCTCGATATGAAGGAAGCCCTCGATGCTGAAAACCATTTCTTTGCAGATGGTGATGCGGGCATGTTCATCAACGTTTCTGGTATTGCTTTGCTTAAGAGCTCAAAAAACAAAGCTGCGGCACAAAAATTCATCGATTGGATGCTTAGCGAGAAAGCTCAAGCGTTCTTCAAAGATTCAAACTACGAATATCCCCTCGCTGCGGGCGTCAGTGCTTTTGCTGAACTCAAAGCCCTCGATCAGATCAATCCTGTTAAAATTGATCTCGGTGATCTCGATAAAATTGAAGAAACTGTTGAGCTTCTCGAAGATAACGGCGCCCTCTAATTGAAGATTAAAAGTTCAGATTTATTTCTGAAACTTGTTATCTTGGCAGTAGCGTTTTTCATGCTACTGCCTTTATACGTTTCAGTCAAAGATGTATTGGATTCTAAAAATGAACTCAATGCGCTCTTGGCGACCCGTGACCTATGGCCTACCATTGGACGTAGCCTCTTATTAGCCTCACTTACTGCCCTTGGTGGCGCTCTGATTGCCGTACCACAAGCTTGGATGCTCGCGCGCTATCATATCCCTGGAAAAAAACTCATCCTCATCCTCTGCGTTCTGCCCCTCGTCTTCCCTTCTTACATATCGGCCTACAGCTACTTAGCGGCTTTTGAGCCCTTGGGTTTCTATCACAACATTACCGGCTCGCAATTCCCCATCTCCATTCGCAATGGACTCTTTGGGACTTGGATGAGCATGACTCTGGTTAATAGCCCTCTCATCTTCCTCATGACTTACGCTGCCCTGCAAAGGCAATCACCTTCTCAAGAAGAAAGTGCCCGCCTCCTAGGTTTCAGCCCCCTGCAAGTCTTTTTCAAAGTCTCCCTGCCCACACTCAAGATCCCCATTGCCTCAGGCATGTTACTTGTCGCCCTCTACACCCTAAGTGACTTTGGAACGCCCGCCATCCTACGCTACAAGACCATGACCTACTATATCTTTCGCCACCTCGACCGCGGCAGCTTTGATAGAGCCTCTTTTTTCTCTCTCTTACTCATTGTCATTGCCTTTTTATTCCTCATTCTTGAATCCTGGATCACTCGCACTCAAAGTCGTGTGACGGATAATAAATCACGACAAATCATACGTAAAGCAAGCAAGGGCAAGATGCTCTTTATCGCCAGCTTCTATAGCTCAACGATTTTCATGGCCTGCCTACTTCCCCTGATGACGATTCTCTACTGGTTTTCCAAAGGACGTAGCAGTGAACTGATCTTCCCAAAAAATCTCTTCGACTCATCGCTCAACTCAGCTACTTTGGCTTTTGCTGCGGCCCTTATCTCGATTATTTTTGCCATCCCCTGTGCTTGGTGCGCTCTTCGCAAAAAAGGGCTTTTTGCGACTTTCGCAGATCGCATAAGCTTCATGGGCAATATGTTCCCTGGTCTCGTTATTGGCTTAGCCTTTATTAGTTTCTTTGTCAGTTTTAAAATCTTTGGCTACTCCTTTTATCAAACACTCTGGCTGCCCGTTTTAGGCTGCGCGATTCGCTTCCTCCCTCAAGCCGTGAGCTCGGTTAAAACATCCCTCGCCCAAATCAATCCACGCTTAGAAGAAGCATCCTTGATGTTAGGTCATGACTCCCTGGCGACTAAGCTTCGCGTCACTGCCCCGCTACTCAAACCTGGTGTGCTTGCCGGCTTTGCCCTCGTTTTTATTTCCACCCTCAAAGAACTCCCCATCACCCTACTCTTGGCTCAGCCTGGAAAATTTTACCTCACCCAGAATATCTGGAACCTCATTGACGAAGCCGAATACTCACTTGTTGCGGCTCCCGCACTTTTATTATTGGGGATCAGTTGTATATCTCTTTACTTTATCCTCAATCAAAAACTGATTAAAAGTAATGACTAAAGCCCTGCTCACCATCAATGAACTCAGCTGCCACTTCGGCAGCTTCTGTGCCGTGGACAAAATCTCTTTTGAACTCATTCCCGGCGAATGCTTTGCATTACTCGGCTCAAGTGGTTGCGGCAAAACTACTGCACTTCGTGCTATTGCTGGTTTAGAGACGCCGAGCCACGGCACTATTCAACACCAAGAGCAAATCTTTTTTGATCAGCAGACCAACCTCGCGCCCAATTTGCGCAACACGGGTTTTATCTTCCAAGACTACGCCATCTTCCCTCATTTATCGATTCAAGATAACATTACTTTTGGCATTAAGGATGCGAGTCAAAAAAAGGCTCATCTCGAACGCTTGCTCAAGCTACTCGGCCTCGAAGAACACGCAAAAAAAATGCCCCATCAAGTTTCTGGTGGTCAGCTCCAACGCGTCGCCATTGCTCGAACACTCGCCATCAAACCCTCTCTAGTACTCATGGACGAACCCTTCTCTAACCTCGACGCAACACTTGCGCGTCGCCTAAGAAACGAGATCCGTCAGATTTTTAAAGCCGAAGGCGTCAGCTCTATCCTCGTCACTCATAATCAAGAGGAAGCCTTTGATTTTGCCGATCGCATGGCGGTCATGGAACAAGGAAAGATCCTTCAAATCGGCACTCCCGAAGACCTATACCAACAGCCCCAAACAGCTCAAATTGCCTCCTTTTTTGGTCACTGCCAAATCATTTCTGGACAAGCCCAAGGAAAAACTGCCACTACCGCAATTGGCGACGTCCCCCTTCAACAAGAACGCCAAGGTCATTGCCAAATACTACTTCGCCCTGAAAACATGCGTATCATGCCTAATGCTGAAAGCTCTTTATCTATCAAAGAAGTTCGTTTCCTCGGCGCACGCAAAGAAGTCAGTATCCAAACCCCCGATAATGAAATATTTGTCAACGTCAGCGCACGTTCCCAAATCAAAGTGGGCGATAGCATCAGCATCACCGCTATAGACCCCTGCCCCTCTTTCTAGTCAAGTTTTCAAAAAGTTTACAGATCGGCTTCGCCTGCAGATCGTTCGCAGGCTCACTGCAGTAAAAGACTCAATTTTGCTGGATAAGGGTAGGGAAAGCTCCTTGCGGAGCCTCCCCTCCTTCCGAACCGTACGTGCGGATCTCCCGCATACGGCTCTCCGGTCAATGCTTACTCCGAAGAGACTGAGATTCCAATAGCCAAGCCTCTTCCAGTGAAAAGAACCCTAGCTCTGCAAAGTATTTCTTGGTATATTTCCTGTTATCTATAAAGCGATGTGAACCTTTCTTACGATTGTACTTAGCGATAATACTTCGTAACCTTCGACGAAAGAAAGCATCAACTTCGAGCATAGCCCAACGATTTGAGTGTTTGAAGTACTCATACCAACCTTTGAGACTAGGCCTGAGACCTTTAATGATTTCTTCTACCGATTGCCAGTTACAACGCCTCGTATGCTTTCGCACAGTGTCTTTCATTTTAGTCATACTCTGTTTTCTTGGCCACCTATTTATCCTGCCCGTTCTTTTCGAGCGCTCAAAGTGATAACCAGAAACTGGAGTTGAGATTCTCGCCTAGGCTCGAATCCAACTCAGTTTAGACCTTAGAGTTAAATAACAATAAAGAACTTGATATACCAACTAAAACGACATACATTAGATGTATACATCAAGGAGAATATTATGATACGTACTCAAGTCTATATAACTAAAGAAGAAAAAGAAAGTTTAGAGTCATTAGCTCAATCAACAGGTAAAAGCCAAAGTGAACTAATCAGAAATGCTATTGACACATTTATCGAAAGTAATAATACTAAAAATAAAAAAGCTTCATTATTAAACGCATTTGGTATGTGGAAAACAAATGATCATGACTTCCAACAAACTCGTGAGAGCATGGATCGATAATGTCACATAAAAAATATTTAGTAGACACATGTATCATTATTGATTTCCTCAGAGGCAAAGAAGGTGCAAAAGAATTCATTTCAAATGAACTAGAAAACATATGTATTTCTGTAGTTACAGTTGCTGAACTATATGCTGGAGTAAAAGGAAAAAGCGAAGAAACCCAATTAGGTAGTTTTTTAGGTTTATTTTCAATGATTGAGCTCAATAAAGACATTTCTATTAGTTCTGGTTACCTGAAAAATAAATATTATAAATCACATAATGCTGGATTAGCAGACTGCATGATTGCTGCTACTGCACTTGAATATGACTTTAATCTAGTAACAAACAACTTTAAGCACTTTCCAATGGTAGAGGATAAAATAAAAATACTCTAACCATTAGATCCACCCGATACTCTCGTACCTCGAGCACAGGTGATCTAGGACGTTAGATCAGAATAAATTTAAAGAAAATTGATGATAAAACGCATCTTAAAAAGCAACTCACTTTATTCCTGGAATCACAGCATTAAGCTGAGTAAATGCGAAGTCAGCACAAATAAACAAATAGAAATCAGAAACGAAAAAAGATCTAACAAAGAGTTCTCACTCACAATACCCTTAATTCTTACCCCATAGAATCAAAGTAAGTACCCTTTTGAGCCACAGTTAATGCTGTGGCTTTTTTGTGCTCTGGATGCTTTTGGGCAGAGTGGTCAAAATTGGGTTTTGGTCAAGGTTTTGGGGGTTTTGGTCAAGCATAAAAAAAGGACTCATGGATAAATCCATACGTCCTTTATTATCAAGAGCGAGTGATGAGACTCGAACTCACAACATTCTGCTTGGAAGTCTACTCAAGAAGCACAAAAACAAACCCCGAAAAACCCTTAATGGCCCCCATTTTTAAGATTTTCGTGGTCCCCTTTTTGCGACCCTGAATTAATCGTCATTTTTTATAAGTTTCACACCATCACTTTGGGAGCGGAGCTATTTTTGGGAAAGCTTTTGCTAATATGTCCGAGTGATCAAAGGCTAAGTTCCACGGCAAGTCATTTATACAAAACCAGAAAGCATGAAATGCATCATCGCCTCCACTCACCATTAAGCCATGCTCATCTTCTCTTAGCTCGTACATAAAAACAGAAGTACGACTCCAGCGCAAGTCATTATCTCTCGGATCGCGGCCCATACCTTCTAAGTCAATCAAATGTTTAAGTTCTTTAGTTCGATGTCTCAAATCTAAAGAAGTTTCTTCATGGAGTTCACGAAGACAAGCCTGCTCTAATATTGAATGAAGCTTACAAAGAACCATCGAAGAGTCATCCGACCACGTTCCTGGGACTTTATTATGTGAGCCAAAGCCCCTCATGGAAACGACTGGTCTTTGTTTAAGGTCGTCTCGTTCCATAAACTCTACTGGTACACCAAGCGCATCTCTGAGTATCAACCCAAACAATGAACCCTTGATTCGATCTCCTAAACCATACTGATCCCGATGCCTCAAAATGAAGATTAAAGTTTGTTAAAAACTATACTTAAAAAAACTTGATTCACACTCAAATACGCCGCTGATTTCATAGATCAATTAAAATATTTCATAGCTTATCAATCGGACTCGTTACATTGAGCTTATGAACACCCATAACATGTGTATAAATCTGTGTTGTACTGACATCACTATGGCCAAGTAACTCTTGCAGCACACGTATATCATAACCATCCTCAAGAATATGTGTAGCAAAACTATGCCTCAAAGTATGAACCGTACCAGCCTTCACAATACCAGCTTTTCGTAAAGCTTTCTTGTATGGACCATTTAAGTAATTACTCGACACATGGTGTCTTCGTATTTTATTCGCTCGTGGATCAAGAGATAAATTATCTGCAGGAAACAACCAAAACCAGCCCCATTCCTTACCCACATTAGGAGACTTGTTCTCCAAGGTATGAGGTAAGTAACAGCCCGCCACATCATTAGTCCTATCCTCATCATACAACTTACGAATACGCTCCAACTGCTCATCTATTGCTGGCAACAAACTCTTGCCTAGCGGAACCTCACGATCCTTATCACCCTTCGCACCACGAATCGTCAAGCACATACGCCCTCGATCAAGATCCTTAATACGCAGTCTATAAGCTTCGCTATGACGTAATCCCCCTCCATAGATCAACCTTGCCATAAGCAAAGGCACTCCCTCCATATTAGCCATGATCGCTTTCACTTCGTCACGAGTATAGACTAAAGGTAACTTCTCCTTACGTACAGCACGTACCGACTGAGACAGGTCACCTAGCTCAATTTCTAATACATAGCGAAAAAAGAATACTAAAGCATTGAAGGCCTGATTTTGAGTCGATGCTGCTACGCACTTCTGTACGGCCAAATGACTTATAAAACTGGAGACCTCTTGAGCATCAAACTCTCCTTCTTTATGAAAATCCAAATAACGCTCCACCCAGGATAAGTACGACTGCTCCGTACGATAAGACTTGCGCTGGACTCGCATCACCTCCACCATCTTCTGAAGCAATAACTCACGACTTTCACTCACCGACTTAGCTGATGATAAACTCATTGCTTTGGGCACACTTGTATCTGTTTGCCTTCTCCAATATACATAATGCCGTATCGCCTTCCCCGCCTGCATCACTTTCCACGGTTCTTCACTACAACTCAAATTATCTATGAAGCTATTCAAAGCACCTGGCTCCCAGGGATCTAGCCCACGAACTTTACAGAACTGACTGAACCTTTCTATCCAACGGGGATAATACTTCCTTTCTTTTTCATCCACTTTAAGTGAGCTTATATACTCCATAAAATCTATCATCTTAGCCATACCAAACCTCCACAGTTTATATTACTTTATTTACTTTCTTAAAACCTCATCTAAAGGACTTTTAGGATGTACTTTCCCGACCTTTGCCAACTTGCTATAAATCATCGTAGTTTTTACATCCTGATGACCCAGTAAAGTCTGCACTGTACGAATATCGTAGCCAGCCTCTAACATGTGTACCGCAAAGCTATGGCGTAGAGAATCTAAATTAACTTGATTTTCTATCTGTGTAGACTTGAGTATTTCTTTGAATTTACGCTGTAAATGCCATGGGTGATAATGCTCCCGTTTTAACGATTGTTTATCGGATCCAATTTTCAGTACCGCTGAGGGAAACAACCAAAACCATTTCCATTGTTTAGCCTCATCTTCCACTGCCTCATATTCATCAGGAAGCCTCACCTCAGCATTCTCTATTGTTTGATCTGCGCTATATACCATCTTCACTGACTTAATGTGAACCTTCAGTTCTTTAAATAAACTTTCAGGAAAAAGAGTTTCACGCTTCACAACACCCAATCTATCTCGGATCAACAAAACCTTCTTCTTGAAATCCAGATCTTGCATCCGCAACTTATAACATTCTCCACTACGCAAACCAGCCCCATACATCAACTTGGCAACTAATAATTCTGTTCCTGTCAATTGTTCAAAGATTACTTTAAGCTCCGCATGACTAAAGATTGCGGGTAACTTATGTTTTGATTTTGCCTTTAAGATTCTCGGCAATTCACCCGGATCCTTTTCTAATATATATTTATAGAAATAACTTAAGGCTGCTATTGCCTGATTTTGCGTCGACACAGATACACCTTGCTCAGATACTATGAAAGTAATGTAAATTCGAATATCCTCAATAATCCAAGACTGTTCTTTCCCATTGTATATCAGAAAGCGCCTTACCCAATTAACATAACAGTCTTCAGTCCGTGTAGAACGTTTCCCTTGTCGTAGATGACCTCTCAGTTTTAATATCCATGCTTCTCGCCTCTCTTCTGATTGCCCTCGTCTCCAGTAACAATATTTCTTTACCGCATCCTCGGCCTGAATGACTTGCCAGTCTGAACGCCGCAGTGCCAAATCTCTTTTATAAGCTATTAGACTCGAATCATCCCAGTAATCTAATCCCCTATCTTCACAGTATTTAGCATAGTGTGCCACCCAAGACAAATAGTGATCTAACTCTTTCTCTGCTATATATTGACTCTGAAGAAATCGTCGATATTGCTTCATGTAAAACCTCCGAAATAACATGCCATTACATAATTATGTGAGTACTTAACTAATTATGTTCTTAAACCTTTCCTAAGCTCAAATTCCAAGCATAATTTATTATTTCGATCTCTACATATCAACCTTTTTGACTAATTCTCTAAAAAAAAACTAATTTCACAACTGGCTTCTCATAATTATTTTTCATAATTATACAAATTTCGTATAATTATAAAAAATGTATTATTTTATCATATTTTAGGCCTAATTCAGCCCAAATAATATTGTAAAAAAAAGCACATCATATTATTTTAAATAACATCGAGATATGGGACTGGAGGTCAATTATCATATACAAATACTGCCTTTTTTCAGATAAGTGTCCTACACTTTTCATGCGGAGCCTGCCTTGCCCCAAAACCATAATTATGCAAGCACTCGCATAGTTATGAAAAAAGAACCCTTTTCTAGCAAAACTCCCCAAATCTCTCAAAAACCCGGATTTTCACGAGTCCTCTACCAATTATAATGTTCTGTAGGAATAATGAAAAAATAATTTTAGAGCAAAGCGAATCTTAAAAAGCAACTCACTCTATTCTTGGAATCACAGAATTAAGCTGAGTAAATGCGAACTCAGCAATTCACCAGAAGTAAACGCAAACTATGCATCAAATACGATTCCAAGTATATGCGGAATCAGCAAATAGAATGTAGTTTTATCGGAAATAAAAAATAGAAAATACAGAACCAACGGATCGATCTGATACTTTCGTTGTGAGTCACAATTTAGATAGAAAGTACAAATCATCCTGGACGTTAGGTCATATATCAAAAATAATATCTATTTAAGATATGCTTAAATTTCTCCTAATTACATTAATAAAATCTAACTTTAAGGACTCGGAAAATTGAATAATAGAATTTTTACAAGTAGTGACTTTATTGTTCCTTCAAATGAAGAACCACTAAGATCAGTTGTGACCAGCAGTGATGACTCAACTATAATAATGTGGACTGTCAAACCCGGCCAGGTAATTAAACCTCACATACACCCCGAAGGTCAGGATACATGGTATGTACTGGCCGGAAGTGCCGAATATATTTCTGACGACACAGATAAAAGGACAAGTATTCAAAAAGGTGATTTCGTTATTGCCTACAAAGGCGAAATTCATGGAGCGGTTAATAATGGCGACGAGCCATTTACTTTTATCTCGGTAGTTTCACCCTCAAATGCAGGTTTTCAGCTAAAATAAACTCTACAGGCCTTAAAGGAGTCATTGCCGTTGATCCAACGAACAGTGAAATAGCCATCAAGTCTCAGGACAGAATTTCGCCTATTATAGACACTAACAACAAAATGATCGACTGTTGGAAATACCTAACCATTAGATGCACCTGATACTCTCGTACCTCGAGCACAGGTGATCTAGGACGTTAGTGAATCAATAAAAAATGACTATTTATCAACTCCAGTTTAAGAAAGAATTATGGAAATATTTCTCATTTGTCTATGTGGGAATCATGTTTTTGGGACTAGTCGTAGCAGGCCTAGTCGAAGGCATATCTACAAGCAACATGATACAAATTGCCTTATGGGGATTCTTTACACTATCTTGGAGCTATATACTCATGAGATCTTGTTACAATATATATTCATTGATAAAAGCTATTTTTAGAAAAAGAGAATTTACAAACATTAAAGAAGTCATGATTGTTACATCAATAACTAATAGGTCCTTGGAGAAAAGAGAATTTAAACTGATTATGTTATTTGTAACTATTTGCTATCTGACAGGAATCTTATTAACTATAATGGAAAATCACTAACCAAAAGCCGGAAGGAAGATTTTCGCTAAGGCTCAATCTCCCTCAGCTTAAACGTTAGATTAACAAAAATAATGAATAAAATTTTCTCATTTCGTGCTTCAATGACAGTTACAGAATTCCCTGAAATAGCAGAATGTAGTTGGCCATTAGGATCATTTACATTCTATAAAAATCATTTATTAATAAATGCTGGAATGAAAAAATATGAATTATTGTATACAGAAATAGATCATGTAGAAACTGAATTCTTACATTTTAAAATAATTCATAATAACAAGAAAGTTCCGAAAAGTATTTGGAGTTATACTCCCTTTCTAGGAACAAGAATCAAAAAGAAAATTTTAGAATTTAAATTACCTATAGAAATTAAAAAAATAGAACATAAATCATTTAGAATCAGCAAATAATCTAACCAAAAGCTGTAGAGGAAAATCTTCGTACCTCAGATTTCCCTAAGCTTAGACGTTATGAAAGCAAGAAAAGGAAACGCATGAAGCCAATAATTTTAATTTTACTGACACTCATTTTTACATCGATAAATATCATCGCAGACACTCAAACTAAGAGTGAATTTAGCGATGTTAGTATTGAGGAGATTAAGAACCATTTTGATCTAAAGTTTAAAAGTGCTAAATATCATTTTAAATTTAAAGAGAAACTCTTCTTCAATTATACGATTGAATATCGTAATAAGATAAAAGGCAAAGTTGAAAAAATTGACTTTTGTTCTGATCAAAAATCGGAAAAATACAGTTTTACTTTTATTACCTCAGATGATATTCAGGAAAAAGTTGTCCTAAAAGATATTGTTCAAAAAACATTTCATAAAATGGTAACTATATCTTATAAAGATTTAGTTTTTAAAAAAGGTATTTTAGGAACAACATTGACGAAAAGTATTTTTATGGATTTTGACTTTCTAGAAAACTATCATGTCAATATGACTAATTCTGATTTACTTATAAAAGAAGGGGAAGAAATTATCATATATTCCCAATCTGCTAGTGATGATGATAGGTTCATAAAAGTATCTATAAAGTTCACAAAAAATAAAGAAAATTCATAACCAAAAGCTGGAAGGAAGATTTTCGCTTAGGCTCAAATCTCCCTCAGCTTAAACGTTAGTTGATAACAAATGAAAAAATTTATCCCAATATTAATCATACTCCTTATTTCATGTCAAAACACTAGCAATAGAAACGACATGATAAGAACATATGTAATTGTTAGAAACTCTCAATCATGGTTAGACGGAGGGACTATAAGTTTTAAAATCACGACATTACAAAGACCAGGAAATGGAATCTGTACATACGAGTTCTGCATTACACCAGATGATAATGAATTTTGTGAGGACAAACTAAAATCCAGAATTTACACTGAATATCATTGGAATCATGAAAATTCTAAACTTGTAAAAAAGAATAGTGAATTAGAAACAACACTGATTTCTTTACTTGAAACAGTTATAAGAAATAATCAAAGTAATCAACACCTCGAAGCATATAAAAGAATTTTAGAAATCGAAAATAAATCTAATGAACAACCCAATAAATCAATAGAAGACCTACTTCAAAAAGAGAAAAGTCATGTTCCTCCACATTGGATTTCAGATCGAGCCAAAGAATTTTTAAATCAATATAGAAAAAACAACTAACCAAAAGCTGGAAGGAAGATTTTCGCTTAGGCTCAAATCTCCCTCAGCTTAGACGTTAGAGTAACATAATAAATTGATCCTTATCCTCTACATAATGGCAGTAATTGTCATCTCCATGATTATAACTTTTTTAGTCAACATGACAAAATTATATTATAAATTTACTCCTTGGTTAACTACTCTCATAACTGCAATTTGTTGGATTATCAGTTGTCAATTGTTATTCACTAGTACAACAGATTATGGAAGAAACCTTGTATCTCTTATCGGCTTAATTGTAGTTATACCGATAGCATTTTTAACTTCAGCATTAATCACACTCAAAATCAGAAAAAACGAAATCGAATAGAAAAACTCTAACCAGGAGCTGCAGAGGAATTTCTTCGCTTCGCTCGAAATCCCTAATCTCGGTCGTTAGAGTAGAATAAAAAATGATACTTATCATCTACATATTAGCAGTTATTATTGGCTCAATAATTATCAGCTCAATGTTGATAACCCTTTTAATAAACATGGTTAAAATACACTATAAACTTACACCTTGGTTAACTACATGTATCACCACAATATGTTGGTTCATAGTATGTTATTTCCTACTTGATAGCACAACAGATTATGGAAAAGGTCTTGTAGCTATTATTGGATTAGTTGTAGTTATACCAACAGCATTTCTAGCGTCTGCATTACTCACACTTAAAACACGAAAAAATGAAATAGAAAAATAAACTCTAACCAAAAAATCGAACTGATATTTTCGTTTTGAATCAAATTTCAAATAGAAAATACAGCTCATTTAAGTCGTTATGTTGAAATAAACAGCACCATTATAGATCCAAACTTAATGCAAAACAAAATGGAGTACAAGTATGAGCCTAGAACAAACTCCCAATCTTATACGTGAAGCTTTTCAAACTACCTCTTTAGACCTTTTAGGTAAAACTAATGACTTCGATCACAAACCGCGAATTTTAATTTTATATGGCTCTTTGCGAGAAGTCTCTTACAGTCGTCTCTTGGCGGCAGAAGCCGCACTTATTCTAGAAGAATTAGGCGCCGAAGTAAAGTGTTTTGATCCTCGAGGGTTACCACAAGTTGATGATGCCGATGAAAGTCATTTTAAAGTTCAAGAATTACGCACACTAGCGAACTGGTCAGAGGGGATGGTGTGGTCATCCCCCGAACGTCACGGTAATATGACTTCTATTTTCAAGAGTCAAATTGATTGGTTACCATTGAAATCTGGAGCAACTCGTCCCACCCAAGGAAAGACTTTGGCTGTCATGCAGGTTGAAGGTGGTTCTCAGTCTTTTAATACGGTGAACAATTTACGAATATTAGGTCGTTGGATGCGTATGATTACTATTCCTAATCAATCTTCCGTGCCCAAAGCCTATTTAGAGTTTAACGATAATGGTAGAATGAAGCCTTCACCTTACTATAATCGGGTAGTGGATGTGATGGAAGAATTGATTAAATTTACAATTTTAACAAGAGGATGTGCCACACATTTAGTCGATCGTTATTCAGAGCGTGTAGAATCTGCAGAAGAACTTACTAAACGAGTTAATCAAAAATCAATCTAACATACGTTTATCACACAAGGTCATGTGCTTTGTATACCCAGCTGAACAAATCAAAAACGAAACATAACCATGGGGTGCACCTGATGATTTCGCTGGGCACAAAAAATGAAACATTTTTAGCGCCAGACTCATCACAGGTAACCCCGGTCGTTATGTAAACAAATGAAAAAACAATTTAAAATCGCACTTGTCTTTATATTTTTTATTTCCACATTTATGTGTTGGGAGTCACTGACCGCTCTAATAAGTCATAGTAAAAGTAAATCACCACAAACACGACTTCTCAACTACGCTAATAATGAGGATGTATCAATTGAAGACATTAGAAATGAAATCAAACGATTAGTTCCTGCTATAGATGAACTTAGAGAACCAAGCCTGTATATCGTTTGTTTAAATTTATTATATTTTGGTATTCAAACCTTCATATCTTTTGTTTTAATGATCTCAATATTCACCGATAAAAAAAGACAGAAAGAAATACATAACCAAAAACTGGAGTAGATACTTTCGTTATGAGTCAAATTTTAGATAGAAAGTACGACTCAGTTTGGACGTTATACAATAAAAAAAATAAAACAGATTATTCGATGAAAAACAACAAGACTATATTTTTTACGTTAATTGGCATCTATGCCGCAGCATTACTTGCCTGGCCATTCTTGTCTTTTGGTGCAATTTTCGCCTTCGATGCCCCAGGATCTGACACTCCACTAAATTTTTACTTCGTCTTTTCTATATGGCTATACCCTCTATTTGTCATACTCGGATATACTTGGGGTCATCATAAAAGAAATTCTAGTACTCTAGCTGTTGTACTCAAAACTAGTATTCCCCTATTAAGCGGAATCTGGCTTATGATAATTCCTATTGGAGCACATATGATTACGGATGCATTAATTACAACTGAAGATGAAACACTCCAAATAGCAATTAAAGAAAAACTAGATCCCATTTATCAAAAGAGACTAGAAAGTATTAAACAAAGAGATCCAATACAAGATGCAAAAGAAGCTATTAAAAGAAATGAAATAGCTTTTCTACCCTCAGGACTTACCCCATATGTTGGATACTATCGAGGCCTAGATGGCGATAAAAATGAACAAGACAAAGTCGATCCGGAGAAAAATTATTCACGTATAGAGAACAGTCCGTATTTAAAAGAGATTCACGACTTAGTTTTCGACGATAGCCACACTCGTGATCCAAAAGGACACTATATATCCAATGTTCATAATCAATATTATGTTGCGACATGGACATACAAAATAGCATTTAACACAGAAATACTCAGTTATTTAAAACAAGCTAAAATCGAATCTGAATTTAAATAAAAAAGCATGTATAACCAAAAGCTGTAGAGGAAAATCTTCGTACCTCAGATTTCCCTAAGCTAAGTCGTTAGACCATAATAAAAAATGAAACAAATCAACATCATTCTACTTCCATGCCTTATACTCACATGGTATAAATTCGGATTTTATGGTTTCACAGAATTAGAAATGTATCCAATTTTATTGTGGAATTTTTCTCCACTTATTGTCCTGTTCATTTATCATAAAAAAGTACATGAAATCACAAAGATCGTTTACATTGGACACATTTTACATGTCATATTCCACGCCTATATATATTATCAATTAGATTTATCTAAATTAGAACATAATCCTGGTATCGCATTAATGGTTTTACCTTTTGTCTCATGGGTTTACCTAATTTTAATCCATCTTATGACCTGTTTAATCACATACTTAATCAACAAATCTATAGAAAGAAAAAAGGTCTAACCATGAGCTACCTTTAGGCTACTTTTGCCAATTGAGTTGCAGAAAAAGAAACATTTTTCTTATTAAGGATGGCTGAATGATTTTGCTTTTGTCTTTAAAAAACCCTAAGTTTTTAGCGATTCTGACAAATTCTAAATGCCGCGAAGGGCAATAACTTCTAATATTAAATTAAGGCATGAGATCTACTTCCATTTTAGAGGGATTAAAACAAGGTTTCAGAAAGTCCTTTTCACTGACGAGTCTACCCATTTGGATGTGTCGATTTCGACCATCGGTCATACTTTTCAGAACATGTAAAAAAGGCCTACACCAAGTGACGGGAATTGTGCATTGACGATCATTTCTCAGATGGAGAATGATAAGCTCATGGTGATCATCTTGGCGTAGGTAAACTGATAAATTGTAAGAATCCTATTTGATTGATGCTAGAGTTTTTTTATTGATATTTTGTATTTAAGATTTGTTTTGAGAGTTCAACTAATGGCTTCGAGTACTTCTTGAGAATTTAGTTTTTCATAACTCCCTCGATCAATAAAAAGTCGCCTCGAATCAAAGCTTTGATGACTTCGATATATCCCAAAAAATGATTTCAAAAACCTCTTCATAAAAATACACATAACTAATTTCCCCGGTTTATCTTTTTGAGTTTTGATACGGTGATAATCTGGACCATAAAGAGCCTTTTGTGTCGTCAAAGGTAGCACAACTAAAGATAATACTTTTCTAGCGAGGGAACGGCCTCGTTTACTTAAACGTACCCTACCCTGATATTCGC
>NZ_ABCK01000046.1 GCF_000170755.1 Lentisphaera araneosa HTCC2155 | reverse complement strand
TCCGCTAAGCTCAGTTATCAGGTAATTGATTACGTCTTTATGGATAATCATTTTCATTTATTGATTAAGATCCCCCCTACTTCGAACATGGATGATGTGGAACTTTTGAATCGTTATCGTTTATACAAGGGTAATGAAGAAATTGAGTTTTTAAATTCAGATCAAAAGGATGATTTCAGAGAGAAAATTCACGATATTTCTTTTGTTGTTGGAAACTTTGAACAGAGGTTCGTTCAGTGGTTTAATCGAGAGCATCAATCTTGGGGGCGTCTTTTTGGTCAGAGATTTGACTCTGAAATGATTGAGGTTTCGGCTCAATCAGATTCTCTACTTCGGGTCATGGCTTACATCAGTCTTAATCCAGTTCGTGCGGGAATTGTCATTGATCCAAAAGATTTCTTTTTCTGTGGATATGCTGACCGCTTGGCTGGCGGAAGTATCGGAAACTCAGACCATGAGTTTTTTGATCTCTTTTGTCGTGGTATCGAGGCGGAAGGTGTCAGAGATAAGCAAAAGCATTTTAGGGAGGTTTTCAGGGCTTATATGCTAGGCTTACGTCGTTATAAGAATGCTGATTCTAAAACTGTGAAAGAATACCTGCTGACAAAAACCAACACGCACCCGGAGGCTCTCCCGTGGGATGATCTGTTTATTCATAAGTGCAGGTTTTTCACCAAGTGCTTGGTCATCGGATCTGAGGCTTTCGTTCGAGAGAAGTTGGCCAAGTTCTCAGGAAAGATGAAATGGAAGAGAATTCATGAGCCTTACACTGAGGATGAATGGAATGATATTTATTCTCTGAAACCTCGGCGGCGGGGAGCCCCTTCGGGCTGAATTTAGCCCTCAAATCAACCCAAAACATTCGACTTACTCAGGACGACCTCACAATCGTCTTGATTTAGTCGTTTTTATTTTAGCTGTGAATGTACTCCATCGGCTAAGAATTCAGTCAGATTTTCAGATCCATCAGCGACTAAAAGAAAAAGTCGAGGTTTTGCATCAGATTTGACCCCCTAAACACAGAAAAAGAGCCTCAATTTGAGACCCTTTTCGATCAGCCTTTTTCTAAGGCCTGTCCCTTAATTTTCCTCTAATTTCAATCCATACTTGTCAGCAATTCTTTGTAATCGAGCTGTATACCTTTTACTTTTATTTGTCGCATAGTGGTGCTTTTGGCTAGGTCTTGAAGAAGAATTACTTGAGGGTGCCCCACCTCCATTTCCAACAGAATAATTTGCTATTGTAACCACTGCTGGTAATGCCTCAACTAAAATCTGTTGAAGAATCGATCTATTTTCTACTGCCATCACTGCTACTGCTCGGGCACCACTGACTCCCGCTAACGCTTGCCCTCCAAAATTACTTGCAAGCCCTGCACCAGTCAACCCTGTAATACCACTCATTGCCCCGAGTATTGACAATGCCGTCAACGCTCCATATGCAACAGCTAACACGGTATAACCTAAAGCATCTGAGATATTACCTACACTAGCCGAATGAACTGCGTTAATAAGGTTTTGAGATGCTTTAGATGCGTCACGCACCGCACTATATACATTGAATGCAAATAATGAAAATCTTGCAATGTTGAATGTGGCTGTTAGAACTCCAGCTAATGTAATCATTCCACTGGGATCAATATTATTTACTGGATCGCCATGAACATAGCCATATTTATTAAAACTGCGCTATCAATCGGCTGAATGTCCATAAAATTTAAAAAAAAGGGCTGACAGTTCCTAAACAAAAATAAGGAATTGTCATGAAACGTAAAAGTAAAAACCATTATAGCTACGAGTTTAAACTAAAGTGTGTTAAGCTATGCCTCGAAGAGGGATATCCTAGAAAGTTCGTAGCAGCCGAAAGTGGTGCGAACTTAAAAAGTTTGGGTGCCTGGATAAAAAGATATAATGAAGAAGGTCCGCAAGGTCTTAAACCTAGGCCTAAAGGTAAGAAAGGTCGTCAGCAGATTCATCCAGAGACCAAAGAAAAGATCATTGAGCTTAAAAAGCAATATCCAATTTTTGGGATTAAGCGAATCAGTGATCTTCTCAAACGAGTGTTTTTTCTTAAAGCGAGTCCTGAGACGGTACGCAAAACGCTTAATGAAGAAAACCTCATTCAAAAAGAACGTAAAAAACCTCGTAAGAATCCTCAAAAGCCTCGTTTTTTCGAACGTAGTCGTCCTAACCAAATGTGGCAGACAGATATCTTCAGCTTTCGCCTTGGGGGACAAGCAGCGTATCTCTTAGCTTTTATTGATGATTATTCCCGTTATATGGTGGGCTTAGGCCTTTACCGTCGTCAAACAGCTGAGAACCTTTTGGAAGTCTACCGTCGGGCGACCGGAGAATATAATTGTCCTGCGGAAATGCTCACGGATAATGGGCGTCAGTATACTAACTGGCGTGGGACAACCCGCTTCGAAAAAGAGCTCAAGAAAGACCGTATCAAACATATTCGTTCTCAGCCTCACCATCCCATGACTTTGGGTAAAATTGAACGCTTTTGGAAAACGATTTGGACTGAATTCCTCGATCGTTGCCAGTTCGACTGCATGGAGACGGCTCAACAAAGAATTACCTTGTGGATCAAATACTATAACCATCAGCGTCCTCATCAGGGGATTGGAGGTCTTTGTCCGGCGGATCGATATTTTGAGGTAGCCAGTGAAATCCGCCAAGTAATTGAGCGTGGTATCGAAAAAAACACTCTGGAACAAGCTCTGCGAGGCCGTAGCGAACAGCCCTTTTATATGGTTGGTAGGATGAATGGTCAGAGTGTTGTCCTAGAAGCTGAGAAAGGCAAAGTAAAGCTCAATGTAGATGGTGTTGAAGCAAGAAAAGAGCAAATATTTGAAGTCTTAGGAGAAGAAGAAAATGACAGCGAAGAACCCGAAAGAGGAGATGAATCAGGATCTCAAAGCGAACTCAGTACCAGCACCATCAAGCAAGCGAGGGAGGCCGAAGAAGAAACGGGAACGGAAGATATTCACAGCGCAGGAGAAGACCGAGGCTGTCCTATCTATTTGGACGGAAAGTTCGAGTCAGAGCGAAATCTGCCGGAACCTCGGAGTCAACGCCAACTCTCTTCAACGCTGGCAGGATCAGGCGATGGAGGCTATCTTAAAAGCCATGGAGCCAGCGAGGAAAGAAGCAAAGCAGAACACTCTAAGTCCACGCCTGGAGAAGTTACTCAGCCGTCACATTCCCCACGTATCGGATCAGGAGATGGAACCATAGGAAAAAGTGATGAGAGAGATCAACGAAACGATGCTCAAGATCTTCCAAGTGAGATCGGGACAGAAAACTGTAGTCCAAGTCTGCGAAGAATTGGGAGTCTCCCGCCAGACTTATTACGAGTTGGAAGAGAAAGCCCTAAAAGCCATGCACCAGTCTTTAATACCAGGAGAGCCCGGACGCCCTCGCAAAGTGGTGGATCAGGAAAAAGAGCAGCTCAAAGATCAGGTGAAAGACCTCCAAAAGCAGATCATTGTCAAAGAACAGAGCCTGAAGATTCAGGAGATTCTCAACGGGGATATTCCCAGTCAGCTTTCTAAGCGCAGTGCGGATAAAGTAATTCGTCAAAAAAAAAGGAAATAAGCATTATGCTCATTCAGGACGTCATTAGTAAAAAAAGTAGTTTTAAGGAAATTAAAGTCAGCCACGGCTTTGGTTTTAAGAAGCTGGACCGCTGGCGTACCTGGATGCCTCCTCAGCCCGACCTTTTTGAGTTTAATTGGTCAGAGTATTTGGATATAGAACGTTTCCTTGAGCATAAAATCAAACGAACTCATGGTAGTAAGAAATTTCATGAGGCTTTAAAAGCTGAAGGCTTGAGTCAGCGTCAAATTCAGGAACGGATCAATGAACTTAGAGAAGAACATCATGAAGAACAGAAAACTCGAGAGAATTTAAAAGTTGTTAAATGGCATGAATCAATGCATTGCTGGGCGATGGATGACACTCACAAGTTTACCACTCAAAACGGCACTAAATATTGGGTTCATAATATTAAAGACCTGGGTAGCCAGTATTTGCTTCCACCAATTACTGGTCCTATTAAAACAGGTGAAGAAGTAGCTCAAAATCTTAAAAAGCTTTTTGATCGTTTTGGAGCTCCATTTGTTCTTAAGCGGGATAATGGCGCAAATTTCTGTAATCAATATGTTGATCAAGTTCTTGCTGAATACGGAGTCATAGCTCTGACCAGTCCACCTTATTACAGTAAATATAATGGATCTATTGAACAGAGTAATAATCAGCTTAAAAAGCAAATCGACGACATCGCTCAAAAACATGATTGTCCCATTAATTGTAGAACCTTATCAATTCTAGCCTGTCTCGCAGCTCATGAAGAAAACTGTAAAGAAAAACGATCACTTGGACGGCGAGAGCCGAACTCAGTCTTTTTTAGTTCGTTTCGAAAAATAAATATTAAAACTCAAAAACAAAGACAGGAGGCCATCACAGCTATACAAAAAATAGAAAATAAACTTCTGAATGAATCACAAAATCATTCAGACAAAAAAGCAAAAAACACTGTAAAAAGAAAAGCCATTGAGACCTTTTTGGAAAATAATGGTTATATTACAACCTATAAAGAGGAGCAACTGTCAACCCTTTTATGCGCCAATTAATGTACACTCACGCTTGGTAGCACACCCCAAAGGGTGAAACCAAAAGTGAAAGCTCCTCCAATAAATAGAAGCTTATCGAGACCAATGCGGAAAACCACATAGCAGCCGCTACAAATAAGGGTGAATAATAATGCTGATGAAAAAAAGCCCATAAAGGCGTAAATACAGCGTTGACCAAAAGTCGTTTTTTCCTCTTTCATTTCCTCTCCTCCTCAGGATTTTATTTTGTGCTAAATCGTTTTTCCTATGTAGTTAATAAGCCTTTTCTTCTTTTCATTAGTGCTTCGCACACGAGGGAGCACTGCCCCTCGAGCTCCCCGTAAGGACCTGCTGTCAAGTCCTGAAAAATAGTTGTCACTTTTGTTTATGTTAATTGACTAATATTTATGCACATTGTGTTTCATGAACAACACTTGGAAATGAATATTCCAAAGCTGTATGAGGGCGACAATTATTGTATAAGTAAATAGCCTGCTTAATTGCTTTTTTAGCATCTTTAAAGTTCTTAAATGTTTCGCGTAAATGATATTCATACTTCAGTATTCCGTTGACTCTTTCAGCTTTTGAATTTTCATAGCAATGGTTTTCTTCAGTCATACTGACAGGAAGATTTCTATTCGTCAAGATTTCAATGTAATCGTGACAGCAGTACTGAGACCCACGGTCAGAGTGATGGATGGGGTATGACCCTTTTGGGAGACTTTTTAAAGCCATCTTTAATGCTTTGATACATCCTACAGCTTCTAAACTCTCTCCCACATTATAAGCAATAATTTTTCTAGAGAAGGCATCTGTGATTAACGCTAGATAAACAAAGCTTTTTGCAACTCTGATGTAGGTTATATCACAAACCCACACCTGGTTAGGTGCGGTTAACACCTTATCCTTTATTAGATTTTTGTAGACTTTAAAACGATGCCTAGAGTCAGTAGTTCGACAGTACTTCCTCTTTCTTTTGATTAATAGGCGTTCTTCGCGAGCTATATCGAATAAGCGATCTCGTCCTATCTGTATAGAATTCTCTTTGAAGTTATCTACTAACATATTCTGCAGCTTTCGAATTCCGAGCTCAGATTGAATGCAACGTTGTTCTTTAATAAGATCGATCACAAGTTTTCTATCTACTTCTTTTTTGGTGCTTAAAGATTTATTTTTATAGAAATTTTGCCGACTCATATGGAGGTGATTACAAAGTTGTTTAACAGTAAAGTGGCTATTCATTGATCTGACTCTTTTGACCGCTTCACACCGACTTTTTTTTTGAAGGCTTCTTTATCAGATACGCCGAACTCATCACAAGCTATATCAAAGTAAGCTTTATTCATAACATCACTTATCGCTAGTTCGGTTACTGTTTTCTCTAACTCAGCAATATGCTTTTTAAGAGCTTTAATCTCATCAATATCATTTTCTGTTTCCACTTTAATCACCTTTGGTAATAAGTCTGTTCTACCATACTTTTTGACCCAGGCTCTTACTGTACAAGAGCCTGATATCCCATAAGCTTGGCTCGCTTCTCCACAGCTTATAAATTTACCTTTGGAGATCTCGTTTACCACTTTTTGTTTAAATGATTCACTATATCTTATTGTATCTTTCATAGGTTTTTCCTATTTTAGATGACAACCTATATCAGGACAAGACAGCCGACCCTTAAGTCGGCGAACTAAGTACTTCGCACTCAAGTTAAAAATTGTTAAGCGTTCTTTCCAATCACAGAAATTTTGGCTCGGTCTAAAGCTTCAAGCACCCGTTCTTTTTCTATAAAGAGCGTGCGCTTCGCCTCCACTACTAAAGTACGTGCTTTCGCTTGAATCAAGGAATCTACGGTTCGCATGCCGATACAGGGGACATCAAAACGCATGTCGTGATCGGGTTTGGTCACTTTGCAGACCGTGACTCCTCCGCGTCCCAATTCTCCACCACGAATGATGGCCTTGTCAGTGCCCTCAAAACCTTCGACCGCCAAAATTGTTCCGCGCTTCACTACTACGGACTGACCGATATCCATACGGCTCACTTCCTTGGCTACTGAAAAAGCGTATTCCGCATCTCTTAAACGAGATTTATCTGCTTTAACATTATTGAGCAAGCCTTCACCGGCCAGATGTTCATCTAAATAAGTGATCGCAGAAAGAATTGTGATACCCGATTTTTGAAATTCATTACACACGGCAGAAAATAAAGTATCTGCATTGCGTTCCTTGAGTTTTCCCAACATGAATAGGGTGCGTAAATCAGGTTTGAGCCCTGTAAACAAGCGAGAGGGTTTGACTTGCCCCACCATAACGGCCTCAGTAATGCCCTGCTTTTGAAAAAATTTGATAGTTCGATTAATTTGTCCTGGGTAGACCCAAGCCATCGCATCGGATTCTTGTTCGAGATCTTCGGAAGCATCCCCTTGAATAGCCGCAACAGCAATTTTGTCGACGCCATTTTTTCGCGCCTCTCGCAAAATCAAAAAGGGGTAGTGTCCACGCCCTGCAATTATACCCAGTTGTTTCGTATTTTTCATAAATCTAAGGTGGCACAGGCTTGCCAGTAAGCAACTCCCAAAAATTAAAAAAATGACTTTGACTAATAATAAGTTCCTGCTACTTTAGGCGCCGTACTTTGATTTAACTAAAAATAAAAGAGTTTTCACATGGGTAACCTCCGTAAAAAAAGACGCTCAAAAATTGCGAAGCACAAACGTCGCAAGCAGAGCCGTAAGAATCGTCATAAGACTAAGTAGTAGTTTTATAGGTGACGTAAACGTACAGTTTATCAAAAGACCCTCGGTACCCCGGGGGTTTTTTTGTGCCCTGAAACGATACTAAGAGTAATAATTAGCCTTCATTAGTGTCATTTGATTTTCAATTAAAGACAATGGCTTATATTGCTCTTATGAAAAATTACCCCAACGTCCGACGATTTCTAAAAGAATACCCACCCAAAAAACTCTCGATATACTTTTGGGGCATTTTGTGCTTGATTGTCACCATTGTCATTCACAGCTCTATTCCACTGATTACAGGACGCTTAATCAGTGCCTTGGAAGACCAAGCCTTTCCTCTCAATACAGCCACTAAAGACGAACTTAGTCACGTGGCGACGTACTTACTACTCGCCGCCGTGGGACTTATTATTTTTAGAACGCTCTCACGGGTGCTGATTTTTATTCCAGGTCGCCAAATTGAATCCGAAGTGAGGGAAAGCATGTATCAATCTCTATTGCAACTGCCCCCTTCCAGTCAATGGACTTCGGGCGACTTGATCAGTACGGGAACCAATGATGTGACCTCGGTACGCGTAATGATCTCCATGGGCGTGCTTCACGTTATCAATACATTTGGCATGATCTGCTTCTGCCTCTACCATATGTTGAATTTGAGTGTGCGACTCAGCCTTTACTCGCTCATTCCCCTCATCTTGGTGGTACCCCTCACAAAAGTGATCTCTAATAAAATGATGGCGACGGGACGCAAAAACCAAAAGCTCTTGGGTAATCTAACTGAAGTCATCCGCGAACACTTCCGTGCTCACGCACTGATGGCAGTCTTCCCCGTTTATAACTCTATTATCAAACGAGTCGATAAAGCTAATACGGACTACGCAAATACGGCTGAAAAATTCATGACCTTGCGCGTTTTTATTATGTTTATGGTAAGCTTAGTAACTGGTATCGGGATTTACATCCTTTTGCGTTATGGCCTCATCAAAAACGATCTCATTGACCAAACGGCGGGAATTGCCACTGTGGTTTCTTTCATGCTCTATTTATGGGTCATCCAAGGGCCTTTACGGGCGGCGGGCTTCCTCCTTCCCTTATTGCAGCGGGGGGAGATATCGCTCGAACGCCTATATAAAGTTCAAGATGCCGCCAAAGAAGCGCAAGTTATTGAAGAAGCCCGCCTGATTCACTCACGAGAAGAATTCGATAAAAGAAGCCAAGATTCAGAACCATTTATTGAGATCAAAGACCTTCACTTCGCTTATAATAAGAAACATGATAATGAATTTAAATTTGAGCTTAATATAGATTCTCTCGTCATCGAAAAGGGCAAGAAATATGGTTTCTTTGGAAGCACGGGATCTGGAAAAACAACCCTGATCAACATTATTTCTGGTATGCTCGACGTTGAAAAGAATAAACTCAGCTTACAGGGTATTGACCGCTGTGACATTCAACAAAAAGTCCTCACTGAACTCTTCTCACAAGTAAGCCAAGAATGCCGTCACTTTGGAAAAACCATCCGCGAAAATATCGAAATGGTGGAGACTAATTCTCCTGAAAAAGGCCAACGACTCGGTTTTGAAGATGCCTTAGCGGTGAGTTGCTTAAGCCCTGATTTAGATAAACTTTCTCAGGGGATAGATACCTTGCTCGGTGAACACGGCATTAATTTATCTGGAGGGCAAAAACAACGTCTCTCGATCTTGCGTTCCCTCGTTCGCAAAGCCGAATTGGTGATTATGGATGATTTTATTTCTGCGGTCGATCATGCCACTGAAGTGAAAATTATTGAAAGACTCTACGAATCCACCAAAGACAAAACTTTGCTCCTGATCTCCCACCGTATTTCTGCCCTTAAGAACTGTGACAAAATCTTCCTTTTGGAAGCTGGAAAAATCATTGATTCTGGTACCCATGAAGAACTACTGAAGTCTAATACCTCTTACGCAAGTGTGAGTGAATACCAAGAGAAAAGTGATGTCTTAGCACAAATTGAAGAGGCCCAATCATGAGTGATCTCAAAAACCTCGGGACTTTCACAGAACTTGCTAAGAAATACAAAAAGCGCTTTATTTTAGCTTTCTTACTTATGCCTATAAGTGTATGGCTGACCATTCAAGGCCCTGCCTTTGTTCAGCAGGCTATTGATGACGGCTTTAAAGCTGGTCGAGTCGATCTTCTCATTACATTTGCCACGCTCTTTATTGTGGTGGTTTTGGCCGATGCTTTGGTGAGTACTCTTATCAATATCCTTATTCAATCCGGAGGCATTCGCAGCCTTAGCGAACTGCGCAAAAAAGTAGTTGAACACGTTTCTTTCATGGGTCGTTGGGATTATGAAAAACGCCCCACAGGAGTTTTGGTAAGTCGCGCAACCTCTGATGTGGAAAGCATTGGGGAAACTTTCCTCCAAGGCGTCTCTTATCTGATCACTGACTCGCTTAAAATCTTTGGGATCTTGGGCTATATATTCTATAAAAATACGACACTCGGCTGGATTACCCTCCTCGTTTTCCCTCCTGTAGTTATCATTGTGAATTACTTCCGCATTAAGCTCAGAAAGCTCTATGATGATATTCGCTCTGTAAATGGTTTTTTGAGCGCCTCGATCAATGAGTCGGTTGCCATGCGCAAAGAAATTCAGCTCTTTAATTTGGGCGAGGTTCAAAGTGAAGAGTTTTCTCATTTGAGTAAGGAGTATCGCGATAAGTCGATCAAAGCGATCAGCATGGATGCCTTCCTCTATTCCTTCCTTGAGGGGCTACTATTTTTAACTCTTGCGGTCTTCGCATTATTCCTGATTTTTTATGCAGATTTTGACCCGCTCATCTCATCTGGTCTGCTGATTGCTTGGATTCACCTCCTGCACCAACTCTTTGATCCCATAAAAGAGATGGGCTCGCGCTTTGCGGTTCTGCAAGCGGCTTTTGCCGCCATGGGGAAAATCGGCAATATATTGAATATTGCCTTGCCCGCAGATAAGGGTGATCAAGATATAGAAAATGCCTCAGTCGAAATTAAACAACTGGGTTTCCACTATATTGAATCTGAACCCGTGCTCAAAGACATTAAGCTGCGAATCCCCCAAGGCTCAAGTCTGGCTCTGGTTGGCCCCACGGGATCGGGTAAAAGTACCCTACTCAAATTACTCGCACGCCTTTATGAACCCACTCAAGGGGAGATCATTATCGGTAACAAGCAACTCAGCCTCATTCAACGCGATATCCTCAAACACCACATTGTGATGGTCCCTCAAGAACCGGCTATTTTTCATGAAAGCCTTCACTTTAATATCACCTTGGGCCGCACTGATATTTCTCTTGCTATGATCGCAGAAGTGGTGGAGCGCGCCGGTTTAGAACACTTTGTGAAATCTTTAGAAAATGGCTACGATTCCATCCTCGATGAAGGTGGTGAAAGTTTATCGGCGGGTCAAAGACAATTGGTTGCCTTGATGCGCGCCTTGGTCTCTCCTGCACAAATTTTGATTTTTGATGAAGCCACTGCTAATATTGATACCGAGACTGAACGCCTCATCCAATCCACCATTAACTTTGCCATGACCAAGAAAACGGTTATCATCGTGGCTCACCGTCTCTCAACTGTGCGTGACGCCGACCAGATTGCCGTTTTGCTCAAAGGCGAACTCAATGGTCTCGGCAGCCATGCTGAACTGATCAAAGATTGCTATTATTACCGTTGCTTACACGAATTGGAGGATATTCACCATGTATGAAATTAAGAGTCTCAAATTAGGTCATATGGATAACTTCATCTACCTAATCAAAGATAAGAAAACTTCAGATATTGCCGTTGTTGATCCCGCCTGGGATGTGGACGCTATTTTCCGGGCCGCGGAAGAAATGGAAGGGGAAATTAAGGAAGTCTTTTTGACGCATAGTCACTACGATCATGTCAATGGTGTCGATCAAGTTCTGCACCGTAGCGATGCCAAACTTCACATCCACAAAATCGAAGATCGCTTCTGGGGTGGTGCTGGACGAAATGCCAAACTTCATTCAGGTGGGGACTTTATAAAGTTAGGCTCAATTGAACTCAAAATTCATCACACTCCAGGTCATACACCGGGCTCGGTTTGTTATGAGCTCGATAATCATTTATTCACAGGCGACACGGTTTTTGTTTATGGTTGCGGACGTTGCAATTTGCGCGGTGGTGATCCTGAAGCGATGTACCATACACTTAATAAAATTGGCACCAACTTTGACCCCTCTATGACGGTCTTACCAGGACATGACTATGCTAGCTGTGCGACGAGTACAATTGCTGAGCAATTACAGGGGAACCCCTTCTTTAACATAAAAACTTTGCATGAGTTTGTCGACTATCGCATGCACAAGCACAATCGCTCGATCCCCTATTCTCCAGTCAATTAAGAAAAACTTGGCTGTAAATTTTTAAGATAAACGATTTCTTCACGTTCTGCTTTTTTCATCTGTGATGCGAGAAAGCCCACAAGACAAGTGCATATAAGGGGCAAAACCAAATAGCTCATGATATAGCCTTGGACGAAGCTCCCAACTAAAGGGAAGTAAGCTAAAAAAACAATTGCGGATATCGCAAAACCACGCTTTGACCAAAAACGATCACAGGCTGCTGCAAGTACAAGGACTAAGCCAAGAAATGAGACCATTGTTCTCAAAAAGACCTGATCTAATACACCTGATTTAAGAAGCTTCGCATCTACCCTAATCGATAAGCTATGATACTCAAGCAACAGATAAAAACTGATCAGCAGAGTAAAAAAAACCGTAATAAATAAAGCGATATTTTTTAAAAAGTTAAAAAGTTTTTCTTTGTTCATGATACTGACTCTGCTTGGCTTAAATTTGCCGTTTCTAGAGCTTCCTTTGTTCTCTCTTTATACTTAGCCATGGCCATTTTTACTAAGGAAGGCATAAGTACCGAAGACACGAGTAAAATCGCTGAAAATAAAATCGTAAAGCTGAGCTCAGGTGAGTTCATTTCTACTTTCGGCCAAGAAATAAAATTAACGAAGAGCATAAACACATAGCTTTTCTTAGTCCACAAGACTTCAGAAAAAGCGGCGCCTAAAAGCATAATCAAAGAAACGGGTAAAATATATCGGAGTATAAGGTGGCTCCAATATTCTGCAATGAAGACCTGGCCTCCATCCAACATGAGATGACCGAAGTTCTCGTGTGCGCTACTCACCGCATCAAGATATAGTCGACCCTGAAGTATGTACGCTAAGGAAAAAAAAGTGAATAAAGCTATAAGCTGTAGTGCGAAGCTAGGTGTCGATTCTGTTTTCATAAATCCTCCAATTTATATACGAATTGCAAGGATAATAATTGTTAGATCTTTTTTGTCAAGCCTTTAGAAATATCTCTATTTAGGCTAGCAACAAAAAACGCCCCAAAGAGAGGCGTTTTTTAACATGAATTTAATTTCTAGGATTACTTTTCGTCGAAGTAACCCGCAGGTAAGAAATCTTGGAAAGCAGCTTTTTCGGCGGCTTTCATGTAGGCTTCTTCACCAGAAATTCGACCTTCCTTATATAGGCGGAGCAAATCCATATCCATGGTTTTCATACCCTGTTTCACACCTGCTTCAATCACACCGCGAATACTACTGAGTTTACCTTCGCGAATCAGACCTGGTAAAGCCGGGTGGAATAAGAGTATTTCGTGCGAGGCACAGCGTTTCCCATCAGTCGTTTTACAGAGTAACTGAGAGATAATAGTCCGCAATGTACTTGCGAGCATCGCACGAATTTGCGGCTGTTCTTTTGCGGGGAAGGCACCAATAATACGGTCAATTGTTTTTGGAGCATTATTGGTGTGCAACGTACCAAAAACCATCAAACCCATGGCTGCACAAGACAGCGCCAAACCGATTGTTTCTGGGTCGCGCATCTCACCTACGAGGACAATATCTGGGTCGGCACGCATCGCCCCTTTTAGGGCAATATTAAAAGAGTTTGTATGATCGTGAACTTCTCGTTGCACAATGATACTTTCTTTATTGGGGTGAACGAATTCCAGCGGATCCTCAATAGTAATAATATGTTTACTTTGAGTCTCGTTGATGTGGTTGATCATTGCCGCCAGAGTTGTGGATTTACCTGAACCCGTAGGGCCCGTTACCAAAATCAAGCCAGATCCTTGTTCAACCACATCTTTGAATGTATCGGGTAGTTTTAGTTGTTCCATTGTCAAAATTTCTGTAGGAATGGTACGCATCACTGCCGCCATGCCATCAACTGTACGCATGTAGTTCACACGGAAACGTGCGACACCTGTAATTTCGTAGGCAAAGTCGAGGTCAAAATTCTCTACGTATTGTTTCCATTTCTCATCAGGACAAATACTCTGTAAAACCCCTTCCATTTCATCGGGCCCGATGACCCCTTCACCTTCGATTTCTACCAAGTTACCACTTTTACGAATCTTTGGAATGTGATTACTTAATAAGTGTAAATCTGATCCACCTTTATCAAACATGTAGGTTAAAAAACCGTCCATTCTTTCTGCTGCCATAATTAACTCCTAATTTCAGCCTTGTATTTCACGTCGTTTTGCATCTGATACAATATGCGGCAAAGCAGCCTCTGCGGATATTTTGCCTTCATGATAGAGACGTAAGAATGAATCTTCTTTCAAAACCATGCCCTGCTTTTTACCTACTTCAATCACGGAAGTAAGCTGTGATGTTTTGTTATCTTTAATGAGGTTGGCAACGGCAATGTTACCAATCAAAATTTCGGGTGCCATGAGCAAGCCTGTCTCGTCTTTGTTGGGAACGAGGTACTGACATATAACGCCGCGTAAACTCTCTGCCACCATCGCACGAATCTGTGATTGCTGATCTGGTGGGAATACATCGAGAATACGGTCCAAGGTTGATGAAGCACTATTGGTATGCAGTGTTCCGATGACCAAGTGACCGGTTTCCGCAGCCGAGAGTCCCATCTCAATCGTTTCTAAATCTCGCATTTCACCCAAAATGATAATGTCCGGGTCTTCACGTAAAGCGGCTTTGAGCGCATTTGCGAAACTTTTTGTTCCCGTGTGTAGCTCACGCTGACTGACGTTACAATCTTTTGAAGGAATCAAAATTTCAACGGGATCTTCCACCGTAATGATATGGTCTTTACGGTTTTTATTAATAAGATCGACCATAGCGGCAAGTGTTGTTGTTTTACCACTACTTGCTGGACCCGTAATCAGAATGAGACCTTGGTGATAGGTGGTCAACTTTTCGAGTACTGCAGGTTCTTGGAAACCGAGCTCTGCAAGAGTTTTGATCCCCTCACTCACAATACGGTAACTGCCTTCCACACCATCATTGTGCACCATCAAATTACTACGGTAGCGTTCCGTTCTTGAAAAGGAATAACAATAATCTAAATCACCGACCTCTTCGAATGCTTTTAAATCCTTTTCACCCAATAAGGATAAATTGAGTTTCTTCGCCATATCTGGAGTCATAATGGCTTGTTCACGTAAAAGATAATTGATACCAAAATGGCGAACAAAGGGATAAGCATCGGCAGATAAATGCGCGTCAGATGAACCATTGCGACGTGCCGCTTGAAGGAACTGAATCATAAGTTCTTTACATTCTTCCATGGGTAAATCGGTTGCTTGGCTTAAATCAGGGAAGTCTTGAGTCGAAAATGGGTACGCACTATTTGGATCTCTGGGTGGAGCCGCTTGTTGGGCTGAGGCTTGTTCCGCTGGTGCAGCTGTGCCTCCAGCGCCTAATAAGCTATGAGGACAAGGGCCACTCTCGTTAGCGTAATATGTCGCATGCTCCAATAACTGTTGCACACTTTCGACTGTAGCTAAGCCATTATCTATCACTGCTTGGGCAAAAGTCATGAGATCAACGTCCGTGTGACTTATTTGCATTAACTGGATAATTGTATCTCTATCGAAAAACTGGTTTTCTGCACCTAAGTAACAGAACCATTCTACTTCATTGATCATAAACTTTCCTTAGTTTGAAAAAACATCATGAATTATAGAAGTTCAAACAAGCTCCCGCAAGAGCTAAAAGTCTTGCTAAAAAGCTCAGGTGAGTTCATTCGCAAAAATTCTTTAATTTTTTACAGAATTTTTATCTATCTTAATATTTAATTCGAATCTTATTCACATTTTAAAGTAGGGCTTCACTAACTCGCCAGATTTAAACTCTTAAGCTTTTAAAGCTTTTAAAGCCTTTCACCTCCATAATTCAATTTTAACTTTGCGGCGAGTAGAACTCACAAATCATGGATTTTTTATGTACAAACTTGTCTGTATAAAATCTTTCACTTGTCATCTAAAAAACTTGACACCTCCTCTATTTTTAGTTTAACTTATGCGTACACAGTAACTAAGCAGGAGTCCAATTGTGAGATTAGCCAAATTCAGCACTGCATTCATCTGTAGTTTATTATCCTTTAGCAGTATGGCTGAAGAGTATAGTTCTAAGCCAGAAACTGACACAGATAAGTTTATTTCATGGCTCGAATCAGGGGACTCTCGCCTGCAACTGGGTAATTTCACAAGTGTTGGACAAACAAAAAGCAATAACAGACAAATTTTTAACCGTGTTGATGGTGGCAATACTGTAGGTTACTCCAGTACATATATTGAAGGGAATTATTTAATTCCTCAAGTTTCTAACTTCCAA
>NZ_ABCK01000045.1 GCF_000170755.1 Lentisphaera araneosa HTCC2155 | reverse complement strand
TTCATCAAAACTCGTTTTGATTTCTTCAAGTAGTTCCCAGCGAACGGCCCAGTAATCTTCGCTCTTAACCCAAGGGCGAACGACAAAGTTGACAGATGAATCACCTAGTTCAGCAACTGCAATAACGGGTTCAGGGTCTTTGAGAATAAGTTTTTTCGAGTTAATGAGGGTTTCGAGGTGCTCTTTCACTTCTTTTAAATTGTCGTCATAACCACAGCCAATGACAAGGTCGATACGGCGCGTTTCTTTTGCAGAGAAATTGGTGACATTACCGCCTACAATAGAGCTATTCGGAATAGTGATCTGTACATTGTCGCCAGAGCGAAGAATTGTATTGAAAATATGAACTTCCTCAATGACGCCACTTTCGCCAGCGACATTAACAAAATCACCAACTTTAAAAGGTTTAAAGAGAACAATCATTACTCCAGCCGCAAAGTTTGATAGGGTTCCTTGAAGAGAGAGGCCAATCGCCAAACCTGCAGCGGCTAAAATGGCACCAAGCCCCATCATATTAACCCCGAGTTGGCTGAGCGCAGCCATAATAACAATGAGCATGAGTGAGATATTAACTAAAGTACCTAAAAAAGTGCACAGGACTTCATCTATTTTACTTTTAGCCATCATTTTTTTAGATAAGGAAGTAAGGCCTTTTGCTACTTTTTTACCTATGTAAAAAATGAGAATTGCAAAAACAATGTTTATAAGTAATTCACCTGCATTTTCGATGATAAATAATTTAACTTGTTCAAAAGTTGCAGTCGCATCAAAGCTTTGTGCGTCAGAATTGTCTTGGGGCATAAGGATATCCTAGTTTATTTTAAATGTTTATTTAGCGTAATAATTAAAATAGAAGTTTTAAAGGCCTTTTTTATAAAATGTCATTTAAAAGATATTGAAATCATTGTTTTTGTTCTTTATTATGTATGGTCTTTAAAACAAAAGGAATAGTTAATGAAGTTTATGAATAAGTTTGCAGTTGCGGCATTATTAATGTCAGGCGCTGTTAATGCCGATGAGGTATTACTTAAAGATGGAATGAAAATTGTTGGCGATATTCAGCAAGTTCATCAAGATAAAATTATTATTAAAACTAAATACGCTGGTGAGCTCACTGTAGAGATGGTCAATGTGGAAAAATTCCATACAGATACTGAGCAAAACGTCGCTTTCGAAAAAGAGCAAAAGCTTGTAGGTAAAGTGACTTACGAAGATGAGAAAACGACTCTCGTCCGTAATGAAGATGAAAAAATGCCCATAAAAGGTTTAGTCAGTGTTTGGGGTGTGGATAAAAATCACCCGGATTATGTTGAGCCAGTTGATCCTTGGACTTATAAAGCCTATGCAGATATTAGTAGCCAAGAAGGTAATACCGATAAAGATCTTTATTCTTTAGGTCTATCGGCGGAATATGATGATGGCGATCAAAAGGCTAAGTTTTTTGGGACATCTAAAGAAGGCTCAACTGATGGTGTGAAAACCGATAAAGAATACAGGCTTGGAGCTGATTATGAGCGCTTGTTTGGTGATCCCAAGCATCATTCTTGGTATGTTAGAGGAGGCTGGGAAAATGATGAAATCGAGGGTATTGATTACCGCGTTGGCGCTGCGGCTGGTTATGGTTATTACTGGCTTAAAAATGATGAAACAACTTTACGTACTCGTCTTGGTTTAGGTTACTTAAAAGAAGAATATGATGATGGTGAAACAAAAGATTCAGTTAGTCTTGACTTGGGCTTCAACTATAAGCAAGCTGTGGGTGATTGGGCGACTTGGGAAACTGATGTGACTTATGTGCCAGCGGTTGAAGATTTTGAAGATTACCTCTTGAGGCATTCAAGTGGGATTTCCGTACCTTTGACTGTTCAGGAAGATTGGTCTTTATTCTTAAAACTCGGAGTTGATCACGATTATAACTCAGAACCAGCTGATGGTCGTGAGCACTTGGATACAACTTATTTCTTGAGACTTGCGTTAAAGATTTAATAATCTAAAACAGTTGTAATTCAGAAGCCTATGTGATTCACCTAGGCTTTTTTATTGAGTAATTGAAGAGTTTTAGAAGAAAATGTTTCATCATTATAGGACTCTGATTTTTGATGGTTTAAGTTATGATAAATACGAGCCAACGGTGAAAAAGTATATTTTAGCGATTGATCAAGGAACAAGTAGTTCTCGTGCCTTTTTATTTGATGAAAACTTAAAGTGTTTAGCTCAAGCTCAGCAAGAAGTGCCGCTGATTTATCCAAAGAGTGATTGGGTTGAACAAGACGCAGAACTCATTTATGAAAGTGTGTGCACAACAATTAAAATTTGTTTGCAAAGAGCGCAAATTTCTGCGGCAGATGTCAGTGCTATTGGAATTACCAATCAACGTGAGACAACGGTAGTTTGGGATCGCCAGATCTCAAAACCCATTCATAATGCCATTTCTTGGCAATCGAAGCAGACACAGAGAATTTGTGATGAACTCAAAGATTTAGATGTGAAGAGCAAGACAGGTTTACTAGTTGATTGTTATTTTTCGGCACCCAAAATTCGTTGGATACTCGATCATTGCCAGGCTCAAGAAAGGGCAGCGCAAGGTGAACTTTGCTTTGGTACGATTGACACTTGGCTTATATGGAAATTGTCAGGCAGGGAGTCACATGTGACGGATTTAACAAATGCTTCGCGAACGATGGCATTTGATATACAAAAGCTGCAATGGGATGATGAGATATTACAGCGCTTAAACATCCCCAAACTCTTGTTGCCTAAGGTACTGTCTTCAAAGGATCATTTTGCTCATGCTTGTGTCGATATTTTTGAGGGGGCCTCGATTCCTATTTTAGGTGTAGCAGGCGATCAGCAGGCAGCTCTTTATGGTCAAGGCTGTGATAAACCTGGTATGGTTAAAAACACCTATGGAACAGGCTGTTTTATGTTGATGAATACGGGGCGCGAACGAGTGGAATCAAATTCAGGTTTGTTGACGACATTAGCATGTTCAACTATGAATCAGCCAACCTATGCTTTAGAGGGTTCGGTATTTATTGCGGGAGCCGCAATTCAGTGGTTACGCGATAATTTAGAACTCATCGATACAGCAAACATGAGCGGAGAACTTGCTTCGCAGTTAAAGGATAATGATGGCGTGATTTTTGTCCCAAGTTTTAGTGGCTTGGGAACACCTTATTGGAAATCCCATGTGAAGGGCGCATGCTTTGGTTTAACGAGAGCAAGTGATAAAAGGCATTTTGCACGAGGTGTACTGGAAGCCATTGCCTACCAAAGTCGAGATTTATTAGAAGTCATGCGCCAGGATTGTGGTCGAGAAATACAGAAGATGCGAGTTGATGGTGGCGCGTGTGCTAGCGAGTTTTTGATGCAGTTTCAAGCGGATTTACTCGGCATGAACCTCGAGCTTCCAAAATTTGCAGAAAGTTCGGTGCTCGGTGCGGCGCGTTTAGCCTTGGAAATGTTGGAAGATCAACACTTTGATTTAGAGGAACGAGAAGAGCAAGTTTATTCACCTCATGCCTGCCCACTCGAAATGAATGAGCATTATAAATTATGGCAAAAAGCTGTAAAAGCAGTCATCGCTTTTAGCGAGTAATTGACTTGAGTTTGTCAATTTTGTTTTTTAACTTATAGTGCGAGCCTTTTGACCAAGAGGTCTTTACATCACCAACTGTCCCGGATTTACGATTCGGCTAACACAAGGAAAATTTATGTATACTGTATGTGCATTATATAAGTTCGTGCGTCTAGAAAATTACCAAGAGATGCGTGAGCCACTCCATCAAGTCATGGAGTCCAATGAAGTGCGTGGAACACTGCTTCTCGCCGATGAAGGCATCAATGGAACGATTGCGGGTTCCGCAAAAGGTATTGAAGCGGTTCTGAATTATCTCGAAATTGACTGTGCCCTGAAGCCTATTGAATATAAAAATTCATTTACCGAGAAGGCGCCGTTTAAGCGTACGAAAGTGAAACTCAAAAAAGAAATTGTCACCATGGGCGTTCAGGGGATAGATCCTTTGCAATCAGTGGGGACATATGTTAAGCCAAGCGAGTGGAATGATTTAATTTCTGATCCCCAAGTTGTTTTAATTGATACGCGAAATGATTATGAGATTGGCATTGGAACCTTTCAAAATGCAGTGAATCCCAATACGGAAAGTTTTCGTGAGTTCCCGCAATACGTCAAAGAAAATTTAGATCCTGAAAAAAATAAAAAAGTAGCCATGTTTTGTACAGGTGGCATACGCTGTGAAAAGTCTACGGCGTATTTAAAAGAACAGGGTTTTGACGAAGTTTATCACTTGCAGGGTGGTATCCTAAAGTACCTTGAAGAAGTCCCTAAAGAAGAGACAATGTGGCAAGGCGAATGCTTTGTGTTCGATGATCGTGTTGCGGTCAATCACGATCTTGAGAAAGGTCAGTATGATATGTGCCACGCTTGCCGTTTTCCGATCACTCAAGAAGATCAACAACACGAGCTTTTTGAGCTTGGTGTAAGTTGCCCTCATTGTCACGGGAAAACATCTGATGCCGAGAAAGCGCGTTTCCGCGAACGTCAGCACCAAATGGAGCTCGCCGAGAAGCGTGGTGAAAACCATATTGGTTCCGATGCGATTCGTTCAGCACAGGCACGTCAACAAGCGAAGATTGACAAGAAAAAGCATGATAGAGAACAGAAATTGCGCCAAGCGCAAAAGAAGTCTTAAATGAAATTCGAAAACGTAGAACTTTTAGCTCCCGCAGGTTGTTATGCATCATTGAATGCCGCGGTCCAAAATGGAGCGAATGCCGTATATTTTGGTTTAGCACAACTGAATATGCGAGCGCGTGCCCGCCGTTCTTTTCATACAGAAGATTTACCCGAGATTATCCGTATTTGCCGTGAAGGAGGCGTGAAGTCTTATTTAACACTGAATACCTTGCTTTATGAGCATGACCTCAAACTTTGCCGCAAGATGCTAGAGACAGCCAAAGAAGAAGGAGTGAGTGGTGTGATTCTTTCAGATATGGCTGCAGTACAAATGGCCAATGAACTCGATATCGAGGTTCACTTATCAACTCAGCTTTCGATTTCCAATTACGAATCACTCAAGTTTTACGCGCCTTATTGCGATCGCGTTGTTTTGGCTCGTGAATTGAATTTAACGATGATTTCTAGCATTTATCAAAAAATTCAAGATCAGGGCTTAAGCGGTCGCAATGGTAAGGAAATGGAGATTGAGGCCTTTGCGCATGGCGCACTTTGTATTGCCGTTTCAGGGCGTTGTGGCATGTCTCTCTATACCTCGAATGCTTCGGCAAATCGTGGGGCCTGTGAGCAGAATTGCCGCAAAGAATACATAGTCACTGATACAGAGGGTAAGCAGCTCAAAGTTGACAACAACTTCATTATGTCTCCCAACGATATTAATACGATTGATTTTGTTGACCAACTACTAGAAAGTGGTGTTCGCGTCTTTAAAATTGAAGGGCGTGGCCGTTCACCTGAGTACGTAGCAACAGTGATCAAAGCGTATCGTGCGGCAATTGATGCAGTACAAGACGGGGTTTACGGTCCGGACTTTGTGAAAGCTTTAATGCCAGAGCTCGAAAAAGTGTATAATCGAGGCTTTTCTTCGGGATATTACCTTGGGCGTGAACAAGGTTGGGCTGAAGCGGATGGCAACAAATCGCCGTACCGTAAAATTTATGTAGGCCCAATTAAACACTATTTCTCAAAGGCAGGCATAGCTGAAGTGGAGAGTTGCGCAGGTACCTTAAAACTTGAAGATGAGTATGTGATTGTGGGGAAAACAACGGGTGCAGTTCAAGGAACTGTAACTGAAATGCGTTCTTCGCAAAATGGTGAAATGCTGGCAACCGAGAGTATTGCCAAAGGCGATTTGTTTACATTCCCACACGCCGAAAAAATTCGACCGGGTGATAAGCTCTATAAGCTGGAAAAAATAGATGCCTAAGCTTAAGCATAAGCGTCCAGAATGTATTGGTTGCTGTCTCTGTGCGGAGACGGCACCAAGTTATTTTTATATGGATGATGAGGGCTTAGCTCAATTGCATGATTTCCGTTCTGAGGGAGTTTTTCAAGTTGTGGAAGCTTTTGAGATGGATCGGCCAGAATTGGAAGAAGCCGTTCGAGGCTGCCCAGTCAACATTATTTCTTTGGATTAAATGGCAAGGTTGACGAAGACTTTGTATAGGTCGAAACCATCGCCAAATTGATAGCCAAAACCGACGCGGCCAATCTCTAAGAATTTGAATTTCCACTTTTCTTTGAGCTTAAAAGAAAATCCGCCTTCGTAGGTTTGGCGAACGTCTACATCCTTTTCTGGATCGTCGGCTTCAAGAGAAAAATTATCAAAATAAACACGTGTCATGGCGTAAGTTGCTAAGTTAAAGTCGTAGTCAAAAAAACTCCCTTCAAGGGGTGTTTCGAGGTCGATACCAGTTTGCCAAAAAGTTAAAGTTGATTCAGCATTGTCATCTTCTGAGCGTGCTTTGGCGTAGGTGATGCGGTTGACCCACCAGTGTTGGAGTTCATCGCCAAATTGGAATTTGAAAGCGGAACCAACTGCTGTTACGAGAGTGTTTTCACTATTATCAAAATCATGTGCATAACCTAAATCGAAGAAAGGTTCGACGCTAAAGCGTTCGTTGACTCGGTGACGGTATTCAATACCAGGTATAAAACTCCCTACATTGATTGAATCAGGAGCTTCAGTATCCGTGATGCTCCAGTTATAAATTCCAACATTAACAGGGAGTCGTAAGCGCAAGCCTTCACCATCTTCTTGGAATTTGTAAGCAAAAGGGATCCGCATCAAGAAGGCTTGTTCGCCTGAGACTTCGTATACACCACTGCCAAGGTAATTACCAAAGGCATAATGCACTGCGGGAGGGTAATCGGCTTTAATATTGATGGAGAAAAGTAGAAAAATAAATAAGAGAATCTTTTTCATACTTTTAATCCGATTAATTAACTTTAGGTCAATGTGATGAACAAAGGAAAACTATGCAAGAGGAAAGTTAAAACCTGAGCTTAAAATACGGTAAAAAGACTTGTTTTAAGCTAAAATTTTATCACAGGCTTTACCCTGAACAAATAATGTAGAATAATTGCAAAAAGCATAAGTTTCGGTGAGTACGCAGCGATCTGGATCATTTTCATCCAAGAGATAGATTCCACTTAACCACTCGTGATCTTGGCGAAAATCATGGATCTCTTCAATCCCTGCGTAAAAGCTATAAAGCTTAATATTGTTGATCCATTGAATATCAAATATACAGCTCTCTTCGATATAATCTTTGATTTGATTTTTGATTTCTAAAGCCTTAAGTAAAAGTTCTTGGTTCGGAGCTTTTGCGCTGCCGGCAATCCATATATCCATGACTTTACTCAACTTTGGATTGTTTAAGCTCTGAGTATTGAGGCGACAATGCCAAGCATACTTTGGCTGTTGTGGAAAGTATTCGGAGAGAGCTTTGCAAGGTTCAAAAGAAAAGTGAAAATTGTCGATACTATACTGATACATAAAGAGCTCCAAAAAATTAGGGGGGTTGCCCTAAGGTTGTGGCTAATCACTATTAGTTCGAAAAATAAAATAAATGTTTCCCATTGATTTTATCAATACATCCATTTGAATTTGTCATATTCCTAATAGAGTTAGTATGTATTCCTGTGATTTAGTGAGCCGACTTTTTCTTCTTTTTCTTGTCTTTAAGACTTTCTAAATAAGCCACAAGGTCGCGAACTTCCTTGTGTTTTAGCGCTCGAGCAATAGGAGGCATACCTGAGCTCGGCCCTTGTTTTGAAGCCACATTATCTTTTTGAATTTTGACAGTTTTTATGGCGGTCTTGATTTCATAAAATTTCTTATGCTCTTTTTTCAGGACACCTGAAGTCATGTTGCCTTTTTTATCCGTGACAATAAAAGTGCCAAAGCCTTCGGCAATCAATTTGTTGGGGTAGATTAAGGACTCCATGAGTTCCTGTGGATTCAGGTGTGAGGCAATGCCATCAAGTACAGGTCCTTGCATGCCGCCTTTTCGATTAACTTTATGGCATTGAAGGCAGGCACCTTGGCCTTCAAAAATGATCTTTCCTTTAGTCTCATCTCCACCATGCAAGGTGAAGTCATAGGCTTTATCAGGAGTCGTGAGGTAATCTCCGAGTGTTTTAATAGATTGGGGACTATTGATCGATTTGATTGACTGGAATAGATCCAGTTGGACTTCAGGAGACAAAGATTCTCGTTGCGTCCATAAGGTATAGAGTTTGTCGTGAAAAGCAGAGTCTTTTGCGAGTTCCGCAAAAAGAGCACGTAGAAGCGGGGTGCTTTTACTCTTTTCGGCGTCCGCAATAAGAGAAGCTTTATCTTTTGAGTGCTTTAATTTAAGTTCCAATAAGCGAGCTTTAACTTCTGGGTCTTTTACTTTTGAATAGAATTCAGCTAAGTTATTTTCGTAAGCCACATCCTGGTTGACGAGGGTGTTGATAGCAGAGATGCGAATGTCAGATGGAGCTTTTTTGTTGTTGATTTGTGCTATGAGGGTGTCGGCTGGAAGTTTTAATTTGATTTTTTGAGCCAGTTCAAGCGCGAGAGTTAAGGTGTTGCCTTCAGCATTTTGAAGTAAAGAGCTGAGAGCATTTTTCGCATCGGCGCCCAATTCACTAGAGCGTGCCTTTGTAGGACGATAGATTGAAAAGACAGGATCATTTTCAGGCGCTTTATTCCAACGCAAGAGTGCTTTTACAGCATGTTCTTTTAGTTTCTTATCTAGTTGGGATGTGTCAGCAATTTTGATTAAGTTGAGAGCGTTATCTTCCAAGCCAAGCCAAAGATTGGCAAAAAGTATACGACGCTGGATGGCAATAGGGTATTGACTAATATTGGCACTCTCCGAAGCAAGGGCAGGCATGGCTTCGAGAATGTGTTTGTCGTAAATGGCTCGAATGGCTTCAGCTTTAACTCCCGAATCTTTATCTTTCACAAAACTACTGAGAGCGGGGTCTTTTAATTCCCTTAAAATAAGAACTGCAGCTAAACGCAACTCTATCGATGTTGAGTTGATTTGAGCTTTGGCGCCTGCACTATCGTTCAGTCGAGCGAGGGCGCGAACGGCCACATGACGAAGGATGTGTTCAGTGCCATTATTTTTTTGTATGAGACTCCAAAGAGCCGTTTTTGCCTCGGGACTTTTGGCTACTTTACCTAAGGCAATAGCGGCTTTGAGTTGGACGCGGGGCGAAGAATCGGATAGGGCCGAAATAAGGATTTTTTCATGAGCTTCAGAAGAGGTGAAGTCGCCAAGGCTCCGACAAACATTTTGGCGAATAATCGCATCAGAATCTTTTGCGAAGCTCGCAATAAAATCATTTGTCTGGATTTTATTTGAACGCTGTATTTGGGCAAACCCCCATAAGCCATGGAGACGTTCAAGGGTAGTGGTTCCATTTTTGAGAGCTTGTTTAAGAAGATCGATCTTTCCTCGTTTCACTAACTCAAATTGAGCGTACTGGCGGACTCGCATATCTGGATGAGATAAAAGTTTTTCAGGCATAGCCACTTTATCAAAGCCATTGGCAAAAAGTTTTTGAGTCTCTTGCACCGAGGCTTTGGATGTGCCTTGAGGGTATTCGATGAACTGAATGCTGCCTCGATCATTAACTGACCAACCACCACCGAAATCAGCGATGTAGATTTTGCCATCATAGCCAAAGTTGACATCGGAGGCTACGAGTTGAGAAACGACGGGCTGATCGTGAATGGTCTTAAAACCAGCACCACTTTCTTCGAATTTAAAACGAAGGATATTCGAGCGCGCGGTACTCGCGCGAAAATTTGATACGAGGAAACTGTTTCGCCACTCCTCGGGGATAGCTTCCCCTGTGAGGTGAGTGATGCCTGAAGGGCCACTGTGAAAGTTGCTGAGAGGTGGGAGATGCCATTTGCCTTGCTTGGAGGATGAAGGTTTGAACATTTCATCTTCGATCCATGGAGATTTTCCATCAAATTCAGCGTGATCAAGGCTCGCGCGGTATTGATGTAAGCCTTGGTGTTCCATATACCAGCCTGAATCACCACTTTCTACGGCATAAACGGCTCTGGCTCGGTCTCCAATATCACCCGTGTTATCGAAAGTGAAAATATTTCCATGCTTATCAAAAGCTATTTCTTGAGGATTCCGTAAACCATGATGAAAAACTTCAAAATTACTACCATCGAGTTCGCAGCGAAAAATAGCGCCGCGGCTTGGTTCGCTAAAATTTTTCCCCTCTTTACTTGTAACATTGTAGCCACGGTCACCGATGGACCAATAGAGCCTGCCATCTGGACCCATGATAATTCCGTGCATATCGTGGCCAAACATACTCAGTTTGACACCGAAACCTGTGAGTAGAATTTCTGATTTATCTGCTATGCCGTCGCCAGTGGTATCAGTGAATTTCCAAAGGTTGGGAATGCAGGTGAGGTATACCGAGCCATCGTGTTCAATCGCACTGAAAGCAACGCCATCTGCGGTGTTGCCCATCATGCCATCGGCAAACTCCGTGCGTTTGTCGTAGACCCCATCACCATTTGTATCGATTAATTTGGCGATCCGCTCACTATTTCGAGTAAAGTAACTTTTCCCTGTTTTAGGATCAGACTCCATCATTTGTACACGTTCATCGACTGATTGATTTTTGAAATCCTGTTGGGTGAATTGTCGAGCACCGCGGATATCCAATATTTGTCCATGTTTTTGGCGAGGAGATTCGACGATGTATAGCTCCCCTTTTGCTCCGATACCAAATGAAGTCATGAATTCTACGAGTGGATGTGTGGCTATCTTGCCACTTTTCGAAAATTGTGAGTCGGCTATTTTGCCAGTGAATTCCTGCATTTTAGTTTCTTGGGAAAAAGCCATGCTAGGTGCTAGGGCAAAAAGAGCGAGTCGATAAAAGTGTTTAATCATAATCCAAAGCCTTCAGAATTTCGTTGAGAGTTATATCTACTACGTTGAGGAATTGGAAAAATTAAACAGGGGAAAAAGAAATAATCCATTTTTGAGCTTAGTTAGTACAAAATAATGTCGTTTTAGTACAATGGTAGAAGTGAAGAGTGCCAAAAAAGGGCTGAATAACAGCCCTGTAAGATTACTTTTGCTTAAAGCGCAAAACTTCTTCTATTTCTTCTTTGCCGAATATGTACCTTGTGGAACAGAAGTGACAGTCGACTTTGATGTCCTCATTTTTATCGAGATAATCTTGGAGATCGTCAATTGTGAGGGCATTTACCGCCGATAAAGTTTTTTCTTTAGAGCAACTGCAGCTGAACTTAGGGTCAGGGCAGGCGTGAAGAGAGTATTCATGGTTACTCTCATCCTCATCAAAAAGCATTTGAATGAGTTTCTCGACATAGTTATCAACTTCAGGAGCTTGATCGAGAAGTGTTCGAAACTCTTCGCTCTTCATGCGTTGGCGGGCACGGTCAAGTTTTTCGAGGTCACAGCCAGGGAGAGCTTGTAGTAAAAAACCTTGGCAGAGGCTAACTGGGTTTTCAGGATCCGGGCGGAAACTTGTCGCAACAACGAGTTCAGTTTCTACTTGTTCAGAAGTGGAGAAAAAGAAGCCCAGATCATCACTGAGTTCAAGGAGTTGCGCATCTGTTACTGATGAGCTAACGATAAAGTTTGGAGTCGAACGAACGACAGAAATTTGTCCTTGTTCTCCATAGGCTTGGGCCACACTGGGAGTGTGCTGTGCTAAGTTTACATCGTTGATGAGCCCGCGAATATCAGACTCAGCACCGACATCTATGATCACTCGGCCCATCGGTCCGCCGTATTGCCAAGTAATGGTGAAACGGTGGTCATCTTGGAGTAGAGGAGAAACGAGTAAGCCTGTTCCCAATGCACGGCAGAGGAGTAGGCCTGAAACGGGGTCACAGTTATGGCGTATGAGTCCATCTTGTACAGCCGAAGTGGCATGAACGGCACTAAAGCGTGCGTTCAAGCCTTCGATGATTCCCCTGTAGAGGAAGTCTTTCATTTATTTAGCAGCCACCATTTCGCTAGCAGCTTCGTACATTTTGTCGAAGAGGTCAGCTAGGTGTGATTCTTCAGTGCATGAGAACGCGACACGAATGTTAGAAGCACCGATGGAGATTGTACCAATACCTTTGTTCTTAAGGAGGTATTGACGGTACTCATTAGCGTCGAGTCCATGCTCAAGCTTCATAGTCATGAAGTAGCCAGAGTTATAAGGGTAAGGGCTGAAGTACTCAGCGAAACGGCTATCAGCAAGAACTTCTTTCACTTTTTCATAACGACCTTTCATGATGTCGAATTTCTCTTGCTTTTGTGAAGCGTAGTCGCCGTTACTGAAAGCTTTGAGAACAATGCGTTGTGAAAGGTGAGAGATATTAGAAACGGTTGCACGGATAGCGCCACCAGTTTTTTGCTCGAGAGCTTTTAGGCCTTCATTAGCTAAACCCTTAGCAGCGTATGTGATGAAACCACAGCGGAGGCCCCAAACATAATCTTCTTTAGTTGCACCATCAACTTTTACAGCGAGTACACGTTCGTGAAGATCAGCGAAGTAAGCGAAGAGAGATTCTTTAAGTACATCTTCTTCGAAGAAAAGACCAAAATAAGCATCATCACAAATAACAACCACGTTAGTACCTGTGTCTGCAACTGCTTTTACCGCATCGAGAATACCATCAACATCCTGTTTGAGCACTGAATAGCCAGTAGGATTGTTAGGGAAGTTAAGAATAGTCGTGATTTGATCTTTACCTTCAGCGGCTTTGAGAAGAGTTTCTTTATAGCTTGAGCTATTGAAAGTTCCATCTTCATTGAAGAGTGTGAAGAATTCCATATTGACGCCAAGAGTAGCGTTAAAGAAGAGGTTGTAGTTACCCCAGAAGTGATCTGAGAGAACGAGTGTTTCACCAGGATTCATGAAGAGTGATCCCGTAAGTGAGATGCCGTGCGTGAGAGCATTTGTTACAACTGGTGAAGATGCATCCTTGCCAGTCATAGAAGGATTCTTCTCAAGTTGAAGTTCTTGCCATTTTGTACGCAAGGCTGGAAGACCGGGTGAAGGTGCGTAGGGGAGGTATTCCGCATTTTCGAGATCATTGACTTGCTCAGTGATAGATTCGAGGCCCATGGCTTTGCCACCTTCGGTAGCAATACCAATAGTCGCGTTGTATAGGTGGGCTTCAGCTTTGGCTTCAGCACTTTGTGCTAAAATACCTGCAGAGGGGAAAAAAATACGCTTTCCGTAGTCGGAGAGCATTTCGAGTACGTGGGGGTTAGATACAGAGATCTGCTCATTGAGTTTTTCAGCGAGAGGGTTCATGTTTAAATCCTTCTTTGGGCTATGATTATAGAAATTCGCGCGCTAATCTAATACCATTTTTCAGTTTTAATAAGTAAAATAAGAGGGCTTTTTAAGCAAAGTCTTCATTATTATTATGAAAAAACTATTGACTTCTATGGTGTTTTGTTAAATAATTGGTAATCATACGTTTGTAAGAGCTTGATTGATCGAAGGTATGATTTATTTTTAAAGTGTAAATGTTAATAAGTTAGCGGGCTTAACATGAGTACAAAAGTAAGAAAGCATTCAGTGGTAAAAGATTTTATCCATAGCCAAGTAGAAGAGATGCAAAAGCATAAGTGGCTCGAGTCTGAAAAGGCTGGAGTTGATTTAGGTGAGGCGGCTTTTCTTGATTGGGTGGATAAATACTATGAAAAATTTTCTAAATCATATTTCTCGGGGAAATTGCTTTAGGACGAATTTTCGTCCTCAGTATAAATTGCATCGCAATTATCTTCGGGCTTAGGGAACCACTTCACTAAAAAATCTGAACACTGCTGTGGCTTAACGGGCTGGATTGTACAGTGGTTTTTTCCCTCTAAAAATATACAGGAATCATCTTCTTTTGAGATGAGAGTTAGACCTTTGCGGTCTGGACGAAGTTCGGTGTATTGATCCAAAAAATCATCTTCATTCATTTCTAGGTATTTTGCGATGTTGGCAATTTCAGTATCGTTAACTTTTACAATGCCCGGCCAGCGACAACAATTTCCGCAGCGTTGACAATTCCATGTGCCCATAATTGATTAATCCTACGTTTTTTGAAGCTTAGCGAATGAAGTGAAAAATTCAAATAAAAAAGCTCGTACTTGTGAAAGTACGAGCTTTTTATAGAGCTGAAAAAGCTTAGCTGAAGAAAGACTTCATAGCTTCGCCGATATCAGATGGTGATTGAACCATTTTGATGCCACAGTCCTTGAGGTACTGAACTTTTTCTGCACCAGTACGGTCGCCGCCACCAACGATAGCGCCAGCGTGGCCCATGCGTTTACCGGGAGGCGCCGTAAGGCCAGCGATAAAACCAACGACAGGCTTGTCATAGTTTTCTTTGATCCAGAGAGCTGCTTGCTCTTCAGCGTCACCACCGATCTCACCGATGAGAACGATGCCTTCAGTCTGAGGATCTTCAGCAAAGAGTTTTACAACGTCAATGTGCTGTGTGCCATTGATGGGGTCGCCACCGATACCAACACATGTACTTTCGCCAAGACCAGCTTTTGTGATTTGATCAACTGCTTCGTAAGTGAGTGTGCCAGAACGTGAAATGATACCAATTTTACCTGGCATATGAATGTCAGCTGGCATGATACCGATTTTACCAATACCAGGAGTGATAACGCCTGGGCAGTTAGGGCCGATGAGACGAGTTTTACTGTCTTTCATCGCGTGCTTAACTTTCATCATGTCGAGAACTGGGATGCCTTCAGTAATGCAAATTACGAGGTCGAGCTCAGCATCAACTGCTTCGAGGATTGCATCAGCTGCGAAGGGAGGAGGTACAAAGATAACTGAAGTATTAACTTGCTGTTCTTTTACTGCTTCTGCTACGCTGTTGTAAACGGGAGTTCCTTCGAGGTCTTGACCACCTTTACCAGGTGTTACACCAGCGACAACGAAGTTGTCCATGTATTCTTTCATGAGACCAGTGTGGAAAGCGCCTTGTGAACCAGTGATACCTTGAACTACAACGCGAGTTTTTTCTGTAACTAAAATAGCCATTATATAAATTCCGCGATTATTTTTTTACTGCAGCAACAATTTTTGCAGCAGCTTCGTTGAGTGAATCAGCCGTCTCGAAAGTCAAATCTGACTCAGCAAGAAGCTTTTTACCTTCAGTGGAGTTTGTACCACTGAGACGAATGACGATTGGTTGTTCGATGTTACCGATGTTTTTGACAGCTTCGATTACACCTTCAGCAACGAGGTCGCAACGAACAATACCACCGAATACGTTGATGAGAATACCTTCAACATTGGGATCTTTAAGTAAGATACGGAAAGCTTGTTCAACACGTGCTGGAGTAGCTGTACCACCGACGTCAAGGAAGTTGGCAGGTGAACCACCAGAGATTTGGATCATATCCATTGTTGCCATCGCAAGACCAGCACCATTTACCATACAAGCTACGTTACCGTCAAGCTTAATGTAAGCGAGGTCGTGCTCAGAAGCTTCGACTTCAAGAGGCTCTTCTTCGAGTGGGTCACGGAGTTCAACGATATCTTTTTGGCGGTAGAGAGCATTTGAGTCAAAGTTGACTTTACCGTCGATCGCGTAGATTTCGTTATCTTCAGTAACAACGAGAGGGTTGATCTCTACGATTGAACAGTCTTTTTCCATGAACATTTTATAGAGGTTTTGGGCAACCGCTGCAACAATGCGAGCTTGCTTGCCTTCGAAACCAAGAGCGTCAGCAACTTTACGGCCGTGGTATGCCCAGCAACCGGCGGAAGGATCTACTTTAATTTTAGTGATTTTTTCAGGTGTGCTTTCAGCAACTTCCTCAATATCCATACCGCCTTCAGTTGAGGCGATAATAAACGGGCATTGAGTAGCACGATCAATAGTAAGTGCTAAATAGTACTCTTTAGCAATGTCGAGACCTGGGCAAAGTAAGATTTTGTTAACTTTGCAACCTTCTGCAGTTGTTTGGTGAGTAATGAGTTGCATACCTAAGATGTTGGTAGCATGCTCAATGGCTTTCTCAACTGTGGGGGCAAATTTAACGCCTCCACCTTTGCCGCGGCCACCCGCGTGAACCTGAGCTTTAACGACGCACTGACCTAATTCAGTTGCGTATTCTTCAACGCCTTCTAATGACTCGAAGACTTTTCCTTCTGTAACAGGGATACCATATTCTCTGAATAAGTCCCTTGCTTGGTATTCGTGAATAAGCACAGTTTTTCTCCTGATTGCTTTATGTTTGTAAAGTCGCAGGTGCAACATAAAGCAATGCGCTCACCTTACTAATAGGAGCGCATAAAAATCAAGAAAATTTATGTCAGAGTTTTATTATTTTTTTAATTGAAGCTTTGGTTTGGGCTTGAGGCTTGGATCTGTGATCAAATTGGAGCTGGCGTCCTCGGCATCATCTTGAGCAGGAGGAGCTAAGCCGCCGCCAGGAGGAGTGAGTCCGCCACCAGGAGGGGTAAGTCCGCCACCAGGAGGAGTGAGGGGGGACTTCGATGAATTACCAGGACGTGCATTATTTACAGCTATGGCCTGGCTTCTTCCAACTGAAGCCGTGTCAGTAGAAGTCTCTTCTGATTGCTCGATTTCTTGTGGGCTGAAGAAGTTTGATGAGTTGCCAGGTTTGCCTTTTGAGAAGCTGATTGTTTTCTTTTGGATTTTCGAGCCGTCACCTGCATCGCGACTAGCTTCTGCTTGTTCGCCTAGACTTGGTTCATTGGGGCTTGGGCCAACGTTATCCTCGGGCATTTTTGTCGAAGGTGCAGGAGCAGGTTCGCCTGTAATCTGGTCGAGGGTGATTTTGTTGCGTTTGAGCTTAGAATTGATTTTATCTTTAAATACAACAAAAGCGACGACAGCTAAGCCGATAAGGACAATTGCAGCAATAGCGATGATTTGGAAGCCCGCCATAGGACCGTCTTCTTCATCAGTGTTAGCACCAGCAGCACGTTTTTTAGCGGCTTTTGCAGCGCGGGCAGCGGCAGCAACTTTTGCGGCTTGTGCTTCCTCTTCTTCGAGTTGATTGAGCATTTCTTGTTGCTCTTTAAGTTTATCTTCTTCGCTAAGTTGATCGCCCTGGAGTTCTGCAATGCGCTTGGCATTTTCAGCTTCTTCTTTTTCCTTGGCGATACGAGCGTTTTCAAGTTTTTGGGCTTCAAGAAGTTTTGCGTTTTTAATGCGATTCTCTTCAGCCTGTCGTGCAGCTTCTGCAGCGGCTGTTTTTTCTTGCTGAGCGGCAAGTTTTTTACTAATGATGGTGGCTTTGTCATTTACGCGCTTGTTGATTAAATCATTAATTAAGGACCATTTGTTGTTGATGTAAACAAAGCCATTTTTTTCATTTTGAGCAATGAGTTTATTAGCAATGGTTTGGACATTTTTGTTGAGAGTGACATTAAATTGGTAGCGTTGCTTAGCAAACATTGTATCGATGTACTTTTGGCGGTTCTTTGCGACTTTGTCCGGGAAAAAGCTGTCTCTGAGTGCAGGATCTAGAATATTTTTAATGGCATATTGCCCGCTGAAGCCTACAAATAAAAATTCATTGCTTATACGTTTAATTTTACCTTTTACAGCTATTTTCCGAAATGGATCGTAGACGAATTCAACGTAGTCGCTCTCTTTGTATATTGGGAAAGTTTCTTCGGCGTCTTTAGTGAGTTGTTTCTTGTCGAGTGTAGGGTGGAGTTTCTCGGCATAAGTTCTAGCTTGTTTATTGGCTTCGGCAGAGATGTCGGTTATTAATAGGGTTTTGTCGCCAATAATAATATTTGGGTAGTCGGCCAACACAGTATCTAAAATCTTATCGCTAATGACTTTTGGATTTTCAACAAAGGTTTCTTCAGGGAACTTAGTGAGTTGAAGAAAAATGGATTGATTTATATCAGCACTTTTTTCGGCATTGATGATGACATCTAGGGAGTAAGCGG
>NZ_ABCK01000044.1 GCF_000170755.1 Lentisphaera araneosa HTCC2155 | reverse complement strand
TGCGGCTCGAGCTTTTTTCCTAGGCTTGAGGGAATAAATATCATTCCATTCATCCTCAGTGTAAGGGATGAGCCTTTCTCAGAAAAGTAAAAAATCAGTGGAAGATTAATTCATCCAATAACTTACAGAAAAAGTATCAGCGCAAATATCGCCGATACTTTTTTCTTTTTAGCTGATTCTAATGCCTTGGCCTCCCGCTGGTCGACACAAAAATTAAAGGAAAAAATTAAAGGACAGGCCTTAGAAAAAGGCTAATCGAAAAGAGCTCCAAATGGGGGCTCTTTTTCTGCGTTTAGGGGGTCAAAATTGATGCAAAAAGTCATTTTTCTCTTTTAGCCGATTAAAAGCGCAGAGATCCAAGCCAAAACTTAGCCGATGGAGTACAAACTCGGCTAAAAGAAAAACGACTCAATCAAGACGGTTTTAAATCATCTTGAGTTCAAATTCTGTTTTTATGAAGTTCTGAGCTGATATTTTAATTGGGTGCGGCTCGAGCTTTTTTCCTAGGCTTGAGGGAATAAATATTATTCCATTCATCTTCAGTGTAAGGCTCATGAATTCTCTTCCATTTCATCTTGTAGGAGAACTTCGCTAACTTCTCCCGAACGAAAGCTTCAGAGCCAATGACCAGGCATTTAGTGAAGAATCGACACTTATGAATAAAGAGATCGTCCCAGGCTAATTCCTCACTTAAATTCACTTCCCTGAAGAATTCTACCAGAGTTTGCGAATCAGCATTCTTATAACGACGCAAGCCAAGCATATAAGCCCTAAAAACCTCCCTAAAATGCTTTTGCTTGTCTTTTTCGAACTAAGCCTCGATACCATGGCAAAAAAGATCAAAGAAGTCTTGATCTGACTCCCCAACGCTTCCACCTGCCAAACGATCAGCATATCCACAGAAAAAGAAATCTTTTGGGTCAGTGACAATCCCAGCTCGAACTGGATTGAGACTGATGTAAGCCATGACTCGAAGCAGAGAATCTGACTGAGGTGAAACCTCAATCATTTCGGAGTCAAAACGCTGACCAAAGAGACGCCCCCAAGAGTTTTTCTCCTTGTTAAACCACTGAACGAATCTTTGCTCAAAATTGCCAATGATGAATGAGATGTCATGAATTTGATCTCTGAAATCATCCTTCTGCGCTGAATTAATAAAAGTGATTTCATCGTTCTGCTTATGAAGTCGATAACGATTCAAAAGCTCCACATCATCCATGCTCGAAGTTGGTGGAATTTTAATGAGTAGATGAAAATGATTATCCATAAAAACATAATCAATCACCTGATAACTGAGCTTTGCGCAGCCCGCAAATAACAGCTCTTTGAGCTTATATTTCTCGACATCTTTGAATAACATGCGACCACCAGCAATACGATTAGTCACAAGATAATAAACTGCTTGATCCGAACAAGATTCTTTCACACGATTATGAGCCACAACTTTCTCCTTTCCAAAGCACAGAGAATATAAAACACCTCATCACCCAAAGCAAGAGAACGAAACCAGAAAAAAGGCCCGTGAAAACGGACCTTTTTTAATAGAATGAAATTTAACTTATGCGTCGACTTGGCAAATCAAAACTTCGCCTTTCGTCGCACGTAAGAAACGCGCTAAAGGATAATCACATGCTGGATCTTCGAGAACTTCTTTAACGATCTTCCCTTTGGCACCATCTAAAGCCCCTTTAAAAAGAACGACCGTCTTTTTTGATCCCGTCAGAGCATTCATTGTCCAACTCCAACGTTCTTTAGGTTCGTAGGAAGCAGTCGCACGTACGAGCCAATCCGCTTCTTCACCTTCTGTCTCTAAAGCGTCCGAACCGGGGAACAAACTTGCAATATGACCATCATCACCAAAACCGAGAAGTAATAATTCGGCCTGAGGTAAGTCGCCTTCACTCACTGACTGCATGTAACCCGCTGCCATTTCTGCGTTATCCGCAAAAGGAAGTGGCACGAGGTCATCTTTGCCCAAAAGCTCACGGACTGTACCGAAGTTACTGTCTGGATCATCGTAATCCACCAAGCGTTCATCATTCCAAGTCCAAGTCGTTTTACCGTTCAAAGCACCGAGATCACTAAAACCTTGAATGAGAGGAGGAAGCGTTGAACCACCTGACAAAACAACCAAGCCATCTAATGAGCTTTTCAATTCTTCTGCTAAAGCCGCAAAACTATCATATTTCTTTATTTTATGCATTATTACTTATTCTCCTTGAGTATTTTGGCATGTAAATTAAAGTGAAGACCATAATTTTAAACAGCTTTCAAGCATAAACTTCAGGAATTAATTATGAATACAACACTTGCCTTCCTGGGTACACCAGAGATCATCATGATTGTCGTAGCGGTACTCCTCATCTTCGGCCCTAAGAAAATTCCACAACTCGCGCGCTCACTCGGTAAAGCCAAACGCGAATTCAATGAAGCAAAAAGCGCCTTCAATGATGCTGTCGACGAAGAAGAATCAAAAGAAGAGCCAAAGAAGATTGCTCCTCCTGCTGAAGAAGACATCGTGACAGACGAAAAACCGACTGCCAAAGAAGAAGAGAAAGAAAAAGCCAAAAGCGAATCTAAATAATCTCTTGGTTGAAACCCTCAATTTATCGCCACCCTATCCACATGGGGTGGCATTTTTTTCTTGATTTATGAATAATTACGACGACTACGAAGAAAACGAAGAGCAGCTTCAGGAAATGGGCCTTTTAGATCATTTAAATGATCTACGAGTTTGCCTATTTAAAGCTTTAATTGCTCTCATCATCTTATTCCCTTTTGGCGCCATCATGTCCAAGCCCCTCATTGGTCAGCTGACATCGATGACCAAAGTTCCCACTTTGCAGGCTATCATGCCTGCCGAGACTTTTATGGAACAACTCAAAGTGGGCCTCATCATTGCAGCCTTCTTGCTCATTCCCTACCTCACTTTTCTCGCTTGGAATTTTATTTCCCCCGCACTTTACGACAAAGAGAAGAAATGGGGCAAAAACATTGTCGTGAGTTCCACCCTGCTCTTTCTCGCAGGCGCTATGTTTGCCTATTACCAAATCCTCCCTGCCACACTCGACTTCTTCTACTCTCAAAATATCCCTGGTGTTGAATACAAACCACGCTTGGCGAGCGTCACGGGCTTTGCCTTGCAAATTTGCGGTGCATCTGGTCTCATGGCTCAACTCCCCGTGATCACCACCATCCTCTATGCCCTCAATATTGTCAGCCTAGAAAAATTGCGTTCATCGCGAAGCATCGTATTTATCTCAATTCTCGTCGTCTCCGCCCTACTCACACCACCAGATGTTTTCTCTCAGTGCATGATTGGCATCCCTGCCTACGCTATTTTCGAAATAAGCCTCTTTCTTTGTGGTTTAATCGAGAGTAAACGCGAAGGAAAAAGTATTCGTCAAAAAATCCAACAAGCCGTTATTGCCCTTATCATCCTTCTTGGAGGCGGCGCCTACTTCATGGTTCGTGGGGCCGATTACTTAGAAGAACTCAAACTAAAGCGTAATGCACCTGTAACTCAGATTAGCGTAGAAGAAGTCCAATCACTCATTGCCGAACCCGAGTCGCGCATCAAACTTTTCTCGACTCTTGAACAGAGCGAACTTCCTATAGATGATCGCCAACTCATCCTCGGCGAAATGACTCAGAAATGGAATGAGCTTGAAGCGGTCGAGCGTGCACGTCTGGTTCAATCCAATTTCACACTCACACTCATCAGCAATGAGGCGAGCCTTGACCTCGAACTAAAAAACCATGCCAACTTACCGCTTAATTTTCGTGCGCAATGGGCTTTTGAACTCGATGATAAAACTTACCTCTGGCCCAACAATGAATTTGTCTATCAATACAAATTCCGTGAGAATCGTCCCAATGACCATATTATTTTAAAAAATATTAACCTCACTCTCCCCGCACTTCAAAACATGGCAACTTGGTCGCAAATCAAACCCATCTTGCTTATTTTAGAAGCCAAAAATCTTGATGACTCAAACTTAACTGAGCTCAATAAAATTTCTCCAGCAACACCAACTCAAGCTGCTAAACCACAGGCCGAAACTAGTGATTGATTTCCTTAAAAAATATTGCCGCCCAGAAACAATTTCCCACGCTCAAAAAATGGCTGATGCAGGCTTAGTTATTGCCCTCAGCCAACGCCCCAATGGCTTCAATGCCAAAGTTGCGGCTCAACGCGGTCGATTACTCCAATTGGACATTACTCTGAGCCCAGAACAAGTCCACAATCGTTGCTCTTGTGGCGTCAATGGTTCTCCCTGTGAACACGCTGCGGCCGCACTTATTGCATGGGCGAAAAAATTTCCCGAAAGTGCCGAACTCTTTCTCAGCACGAAAGAAGAAGACCTCGCACCCGTGCAACCACCTATCACTATTAGCCGTTCCAGCACACCTTCACTCGAGAGTCTTCTACTCAACCTCAATCAGAAAAAAGCAAGTCTAGAAGTTTTTGTGACGGTAGTTAACCCCACACACTACAAGTTGGAAATCAACATCAAATATGAGAAACGTAAATTCTCGTCTTCCAACTTCAAGAGTCTAACGGAAACGGGCACGGGCCCTGCAAAGCTTACCATAGACAACTTCGATATTGATGACCGCGAAGTCATGAACCTCCTTGCCGACCTCCCAAAAGAGGGGCGTTTATGGACCATCAAAGCGAGCTTACTCAACCGCGTCCTAAAGCTTCGCCAGGGAAAAGAAATCAAACTCGAAGGCGAAAATGTTCAAGTAGTCGCCGACGACCTTCACGCAGGCTTACGTCGCATTCCAGAGAACGATGGCTTTGCCATTATCCCCGCTTTCCAACTCGATACAATCGTTGATGTCAGTGAATTCGAATTATTCTACCTACACGATGGAATTTGGGCCATGCTAAATAATAACCTTTGGAAAGTCAACGATAAGCTCCCCTACAAAACCATGAAGAAGTGGTTTGATGACGGCAAAATCCACCTAGCTCGTCTTCCTGAGGGCGACTTCATCCTACCTCTCTTCGATGATAATAACGAAGTCATCAAGGACCAAAGCCTGCAACCCCGCCTCATCCTCGACTGGCAAGATATCTCTATTAAAATGGATCTCTTCTTTGATTATGGCGACGTACAATGCCGCTACAATGAAGAAAATTTTGTCATTCCTTCGGGGAGCAAAACAATTTGTCGAGATCGTAATTTAGAAGCTGAGTTCATTGAGGCCATTGAAAAATTAGGCTTCGTTGAAGAAAATAATTATTGGTGGGTCACGGGTTTTGATAAAGTTGTAGCCTTTGCTATGGCCTGGAAAGAAAATCGTCTCCCACTTCTCTGGAATTTTGCTTGTACACCCTCTTTCCAAAAAGCTCTGCTCAATAACCAAGTGGCCAGCCTCACCGTCAAGACAGAAAACGAAGATGGTCAACTCATTGACGTAGATCTCAAATTCCGCTCACAAGACGAACATTTAATTACCTGGAACGACTTACAAAAAGCAGTGCAACTCGATAAAGAATTTGTCTTTAGTGAAGATGGCACTCTCGTACGTATCGAGAATCAACTAAAAGAAACTGTAGCTGCTCTCCCCGAGCTCAACATGACCAATCGTGGCAAAGTTCAATTCCCTCGTCACCACGCCTTACTGATCAGTACTTTGCTCCAACGCTTCTTTGATCCCAATGAAAAGTCGAGCTGGTCAGGGCTCTATGAAATGGTCAATGGTCAAACAGCTGACCTTAGCCAACTCGATGATTCCCTCACTGAAAAACTACGTGATTATCAGGTTGATGGCTTGCATTGGCTGATCAATATGAAGAACGCCAACTGCGGTGCCATCCTCGCGGATGAAATGGGTCTCGGTAAAACGATCCAAACACTTTCTATGCTCGCTTCACTCGACAAGACTGAACCTTGTCTCATTGTTTGCCCTTCAAGTTTGATGGATAACTGGCAAAAAGAAGCCAAGCGCTTCACTCCCCAGATGAAAACATGCATTATTTCGGGTGATAGTATCGAGCGCAAAAAAGTCATTGCCGAGCGCCATGAATACGATATGTTGATCACATCTTATTCATTGCTCCGACGCGACATGGATGCCTATGCAAAAGTACGTTTCGACACTGTCGTACTGGATGAAGCCCAGCACATCAAGAACCACCGCTCACAGAGCGCTCTTTCTTGCCGTAGCTTGCAGGCCGATAGTCGCCTCGCACTCACGGGTACACCCTTGGAGAACTCCGCAGCTGACCTTTGGTCTGTGTTCGAATTTCTCTCTCCCAGCTTATTGGGTTCTAAGAAAAACTTCGAAGCTGCTTTCAAAGAAGACCAAGTTAACCCAAAAGCTCAATACATTGCGCTTAAAAAACTTCGCCCCTTCATTTTACGTCGCTTGAAAAAAGATGTTTTACCTCAGCTTCCACCTAAGCAAGAACAGGTTATCGAATTCACTCTCAGCGACAAGGAACAGGAACTCTACAAGAATATTGCCGAGAATTTCCTCCAGGATATCTTGCAGGATCAGACGGCTTTCTCAAAGCGTCGTCTCGACATCCTCTCGCTTATCACTCGCTTGCGTCAGACTTGCTCACACCCCGCCCTACTACCTGAAGAATTCAAAGCGAAAGAAATTGAATCCTCTAAGTTTCAGCTCTTCCAAGAACTCGTGGAAGAAATTCGTGACTCGAGTCATCGCGCCCTCGTCTTCAGTCAATTCACTTCCATGCTCAGCTTGATGCGCGAATGGTTGGATGAACAAGGTATCAAGTACTGCTACCTCGATGGCTCTACCAAAAAACGCCAAGATTTAGTTGATCAATTCAATGAAGATGACAGCATCCAGTTCTTCCTACTCAGTCTCAAAGCCGGTGGTACAGGTCTAAACCTCACAGGTGCTGACACCGTCATTCACTACGACAACTGGTGGAACCCGATGGTGGTAAATCAGGCGAGTGACCGTGCTCACCGTATTGGTCAAACACGCAATGTAAACATCATCAAATTGGTGGCGCAGAACACGATTGAAGACAAGATCATTCAGCTTCAGAAAACAAAAGAAAAACTCTTTGATCAATTGGTGGAAGGTTCACTTAAGTCTTCTTCTGAATTGTCCGAAAACGACATCCGTTTCCTACTCGGCTAAGAGTCATTTGACATCTCCCCATTCCCATGGTACAATAATGCAGGAGTGGACGGAGGTAGTCAATTATTTTGACGACGCACTCCCTTATACATAACAAAAAGAAAGGAGAGTGCCTTATGGAAGCACTAGGATTATCATGCATCGCAATTGGAGCAATTATTGCTCTTGTTTTTGGTATTATTTTATTAATTAAAGCATTTCAAGAATCAATTCTTTGGGGATTGGGTTACATTTTTGTTCCCTTCGTCAGTTTGGTTTTTATCATCATGCATTGGGATAAAGCTAAAAGCCCCTTCTTAAAAGGCTTAATTGCGATCCCATTTTACGCTATTGGTATTGCCTTAATGCCGACGCAATAGAGGTACTAAAGCCTTAGTCACTGGGTTGTATCAAATTGATACAGCCCTTTTTTGTATTTATATCACTGAATATCATCTACTAATGCATGAAGCCTAGATTCGGATGGGTATATCGCTAAGGCATAAATTAAACTTTCATTTGCTAAAGTGTAATCTTTATTTTTTATATATAGATTAATTAAGGTTCTATAATTATCTACCGATGGTTCAAGTACAGTTAGTTGTTCAGATAGTTTTATTGCACTACGAATACTTTTTTCATCTATGACCATGTCATTTAATCGCTCTTTGCGACTAGAAATATGATTTTTATATTCGTTAAGTTCTCTCTCTAATCTTAACTTCACTAAGATATTCTTTTTATTTTTTATTGATGTTTGTTTTAAATCCAAGCTTAATGAATTTTTATCTAAACTGGTATTATAATATTTTAAGAAGAACTGATACCCCAATGCGGCAAGAGAAACAACCAGTAAGCATGAAACTACACTCAATGTTTTTTGTCTTACAAAAAATAATCGCGCGCGTGTAACAGGGTTTGCCGCCTCCACATCTGTGGCAAAACCATGTAACCACGAATCGACCTCTTGTTTTAAATCACCTACTTTTTGATATCGCTTGTTTAACTCTACCGCCATTGCTTTCTTGGCGACCATTATAAGACTATAAGGTATCTTATTTTTATTAATATGAGGTAATGACTTACTAAACTGATCAGGCCAACTCACTCGGTTATTAATTTTGGCCTTAAATAACTCAGGCATACTCTTCTGACGAAAGGGGTGTTTAAGATACAAAATTCTATAAAGAATTGCTCCTAATGCATATATATCCGCGCGAGTGTCTACATCAAAATCTTGACACACTTGCTCTGGAGCCATATATACCGGCGTTCCCAAATAAGAATCATTACTAGAAGATAAACTTATGGACTCAGACATCTGACTGAGAGTTTTGACAAATGAGTCCTCGAAATCATAAATAGATTGTTTCCTCAAAAGTTGTTTTGTTTCCAAAGGAGTACAAACCTTAGCAATACCCCAGTCCATGACGTATACCTCACCATATTGACCAATCATAATATTTTCAGGTTTAAGGTCACGATGTACTACATATTTAGAAGCCGCATAAATCATAGCATCACAAATTTTAGTAAAAATTTGCATTAATACATGTATGGGATATTGCGCCACGTAAGTAGAATTATTTGACTCCAATTGCCTTAAAATCTCTTCTAAAGTTTCTCCCTTAACTAATTTCATAGCATAAAAAGGCATCCCATCTGAAGACTTATTTAAATCATAAATTGGAACAATTGATGGATGATCTAACTGTGAAGTCACTTGTACTTCTTCAATAAATCTCTTCTCATTTATTCTCAACTTTGACTGGCTACTCTGCATCATTTTTAAGGCGACATGCCTTTGACACTTTAAATCCTTTGCTAAAAAGACATAGGACATGCCACCCTTAGCAATTAATCGAATGATTTTATAATTAGATTCAGACTCGACAAGCTTTGTCATTTCCTCAACACTATCATCCACATGATTTTGTTCATTTGATAAATCTAGCGTATACATTTTATCCTCACAATATTTCCATAAATACACATTGACTATAAATACTAAATCACTGAAAAAGTAACTAATTATATTAACTGGACCCCAATTGATCCTTAGCTGAACCTTAGAATGACGCAAGCTTTTTATTTTCATGAAAAAATGCTTAACTCAAGTGTCAAATTTATTATATAGCTTTTTTATTACTGGATTGGCCTTTAGCTTAATTTAATAATAAGGTAATGTTTATAAACAACTTAGGATCTCGCCAAATGATTACCCGCCGCCAACTCATCAACACCACCAGTGGTCTTGCCCTTAGTTCCCCTTTACTGAATTCAGTTCAAGCCGCTCCCAAAGACTTAAAAAAACTCGAACTCATTGAACTTGGTAAAAGCGGTATCAAAACCAGTCGACTCGCCCAAGGCACGGGTACACGTGGTGGGGGGCGTCACTCCAATCAAACACGCCCAGGCTTTCAACATTTTGTTGGACTCATGCAACATGCCTATGATCGTGGAGTTCGCCTCTTTGACCTTGCAGACCAATATGGTTCACACATTTATTTCCGAGAAGCCTTGCGCCACATTCCCCGTGAAGACATCACCATTCTCAGCAAAGTTCAGTACCGCCTAGATGCTAAAAAGCCCGAAGATATGAGCCCCTCCGATCAGCGACGCTTTGCCAAAAATGCCCTCGAACGTTTCCGCACTGAGCTCAAAGTTGATATTATCGATATCATGCTGATGCATAACATGACCACAGAGAAATGGGATGAGGACCTAGCGGGCTACGTAGAGGTCTTGCAGGAATACCACCAAGCAGGAAAAATAAAGGCTATTGGCATGTCATGCCATACTCTGCCCGCGCTCAAACGCGCCACTGAATTAGATTGGATGAATATTGCACTCACTCGCATTAACCCCTACGGAAAAATCATGGATGGCACACCTGAAGAAGTCATGCCAATCCAAAGAAAATTTAAAGATAAAGGGGTTGGTGTCATTGGCATGAAAATTTATGGTGCAGGGAAATTACTCGATAAAAAAGATGAATGTATGCGCTTTGCGCAAAATCTCGATTACCTCGATGCCATGACCATTGGCTCCACCATCCCTGCCGAGATCGATGAAAATATTCGCCTCATGCAAAAATACCCAAAGGCATAAGGCAATTTTGAATAATAAATTCTTAATTGATGTGAATTATTAAAGTCACACCGAGTCGCTGGGCAGCAGAGTTCATTAAGATTATTTCTATTTTTATATGAAATTATCGATCCACATATTTCTAATCCCCTTTCAGCCCGCAGTAGCAGTCGCAAGCCGCTCTTAAGCGACAAAGCTCTTCCTGGGACCGTGGGCATCTTGCCCGCAATAACAAAGTAACTACCTAGCTCTTTTACTGCGGATTTCGACCTAATTCAAATCAAGGACTCTGTATTTTTGAATTTTGCCCTCGAGTTCGAGGCTCACTTCGTCGCCACAGTACTTGCCGAGTAAAGCCTGACCCAAGGGTGATGGCGGAGTTATCACTTGCACCCCCTCAATGATCATTCCCCCGGCTTGAGGTCCCATAAACAAATCAATTGTCTGTCCTGATTCATCTTCGAGTTTAATGAGTGCCGAGAGTAAGGCACGCGACTTTTTACCAAAGCTACGAATGCGCATCGCTTGATAAGCCGCAATTTCTGCCTCGAGCTCGCCATTGCGCTTTATTTGCCCCTCAACGAGATACGCCGCCTCAATAGACTTAGTATCGTATTTGCTCTTGGCTATATTTTCTTCGTGAGTTGCGGTTTCCGCAGTCTCATTAATTGCGTCGAGCGACTCCTGATAATCCCCACGTAAGCGTTCGAGGATAACTTTCACTAATTCATTCTTATTCATGCGCCTAATGTACACAAACTTAGACAAAACTTAAAGCCAAAGCTCAAGAGTTTTAAAGTCTTATTTTGATTGGTGTAAATGAAAAAATGTGCCATATTGCCGCCAGATTTTATAAGGATTTAAACATGAATAACTTTTGGACCGACATCAAGAGCCCTGGCATTGCTCTCGCACCGATGGAAGATGTAACTGACACTGTCTTTCGTCAGATTCTTTTGGAAACCGCCCAGCCCAAAAACCTTCAAGTGGTATTCAGTGAATTCATTTCAACTGATGGACTCTGCCACCCCATTGGCCACGACAAAGTTATTCACCGTTTCCTCATTTCCGATGAAGAGCGCAAACTTCTCAAAGAAAAAAATATTAAAATTGTCGCTCAAGTCTGGGGCAAAAACCCCGATAAGTTTTCTGAAGCGATTTCAAAGTACGTCGACCCAGAAGTTTTTGATGGCGTGGATATCAACATGGGATGCCCCGTCGCCAAAATCGTTAAACAGGGTGGCTGTTCAGCTTTGATCAACACTCCTGAGATTGCCAAAGAGCTCGTCTTAGCGGCTAAAGCAGCGACTAAGCTCCCCGTCAGCGTCAAAACGCGAACGGGTATTACTGCGCATAAGACTGAAGAATGGATGACACACCTGCTCGAAGTGGAACCAGCTGCAATTATTCTCCATGGTCGTACTCAAAAACAGCAATCCGAAGGCTTGGCGAGTTGGGACGAAATTGCCAAGGGTGCCCGTGTTCGAGATCGGCTCAAACCTCACATTCCTTTTTGGGGCAATGGCGATGTTCGCTCCATTGAACAAGCTCATCAACTCTGCCAAGAACACAAACTCGATGGCGCCATGATCGGCCGTGGTGTCTTCCATAACCCTTGGATATTTAACACTGACTTGCTCGGTGATAATGTACTCCCGCCCGAAGAAAAGATTGCCTTGCTATGGCGTCACGCTTCACTCTACACATCTTTTTGGGGTTCGCAGAAAAACTTCCTGACACTACGTCGTTTTTTTAAAATCTATGCTCAAGGTTTTCCTGGGGCCAATGCTTTCCGCTCGGAAATCATGCAAACTAAGAAGCTGGACGAAGTTCGAGCCCTACTCGAAAAGCATGAGCTCTATTTTGATTAGTTAGGGTTGCTGGGGCTCAGTAGACTCAGTTTGTTTGATCCCCAAAAATTGATAAACCTCATTTAAGCTCGGCTTTTTGATCAAAACAAAGGCTAATACACCGACAAGTAAAAGGCATAATAGCCCCAAAAGGTAGTTGACCTTAGTCTTTTTCACCTGAGTTTGCGGACGTCGTCGCTCCCCGCGAATAGTCTTTGAAGGAACAACCCTTTTTGGCTTTAAATAAGTATCTTCGAATAGTCCCTCATCGCAAAATCTCTCCACTTGAATCGGTAAGTCTTCTTCTGTTTTGGGCCGCGGAGGGTGTATGCGCTCGCTACCAATCAAAAGGTCTAATTCAACTTCAGGCTTTTCAACTTCGGCGTCTCCACCTTCGACTAGCTCTCGCCCAATAAAACTTAAAGATTTAATCTCTTGAGTATCGTAAATACTTGGCTTATCATCATCGGGGCCTTGCCCCTCTTCAGTTTCATTTTCCTCTGACGAAGGTTTATGCAACATTTGCGAGGATGAACTCAAGCTTTTCAAGGATTTAATCTTGTGGGTATCCAAGGGATTGAGTTTGGCTTCTTTGGCATCAAAATAACGAGCTTCTTGACCAGGCATAGGAACGACCATAGCTAAGTTACAGCTCGCACACCTGACTTTACAATCGATATACTTTCGCGCTGCTACCAAAGGTCGTTTACAACCCAAGCATTTAAAAAGCACTTCTTCGTCAGACATAACACTACCCAATTTTCATTGCTTAAATTTACTCTGCAAATTCTTTAGCTACAAGGTATAAACAAGTCTACATATAAAAATCATCTTACATTGAAAAAGCTATTTGAACGAGGTTTCTGCACCTTTTATGTGCATAAGCCTAAGTTGATTTAGGCTCTTAAGAGATATAATAAAGATCCACAGATTACTCAGAGTCACACAAAATAATGCATTGACTTTAGGTCTTATATTTTAGTTATTAGACTCTGTTTTGCTCTTTAATAATTCAAAATTTACCATTAAGAATTAAAAAATGCCCTTCTCCTCCCCTCTCAAGTTTTGCGAAACCCACAAAAGACCGCTCTATTAAATCATTAAATAAAAACGGAGTTAATCAGATGAAAAAGTATATCCTCATTACAACACTACTCATCTTAGCCAATAGCTGCTGTAGCTGTTAATATCTAAGACATTTAGGAAAAGGCTGAAAAACTAAGGATGTGATTTAAAAAGGGTATGATCAAATTCTACTTAGCTTCGGCAGCTTGAATTTTATCCCACATTTTTTCTGATTCCGCAATGAGTGATGAATAAGTTTTTATATCGCCATTTCTTTGGGCATTCATGGCGTCAGCTACTTTCTTTTCGTAGTCTTTTTTTAATTTTTTAACGGGGTCGGATTTCAGGAAAGAAAACATAATTAAGTCCTTTTAAATTAAGAATTAAACAAAGAAGTTCCGATAATCTATACAAGCAAAAATAAGATATGAAAAAAGAACATAAAATCATCACTCTAGGCGGCATCCTTTTTGCTCTTGGCGCTTTTATTATCCCCTTAGCAATTATCATTCCTCTCTTTTTACAAGACAGTAATGACAATCAATTCAAAGTCCCTGGAAGTTTCCAGGTTCAAGCCAATGAAATAGGTACTTATTACCTTTGGAATGACCATCAAACGATCTTCCAAGGCAAGAGTTATAATCGCTCACAGGATATTCCCGATGGTATGAAGTTTCTCTTGAAAGATGCTCAAAGTGGAGAGTCTTTCACATTCGTTAGTGATACTTCCATGTCATCCACACGTGGTAACCATGCTAGGAACACCATAGGTTATATTGATATTGTAAAACCAGGAAAAGTCGATATAGAAGTTTCTGGTGGTGAGGATGAAGAAAGAATATTTTCCTTTTCACAATCCAATTTCAAAACACTCTTTGGGATCATTTTTGGTGGTATGGCCCTCTCACTCTTAGTCGGTGTAACGGGCTTTGTGTTTATTATTTGGGGAATTGTACTGATTGTGCAGTCAAAAAATCAAGATAGTGAAAACGCGCCAAAGAAAACATTTAAAGAAGCGTAAGTCATTATCGCTTACAAAGCGCTAGCTTCACCTAATTATAGACTAAGTAGCATTTGAAGAAAAGGTATTTGGAATTAGATAGAGCAAAAAACAAACTCATTAGGCTACCCATGATAAGTGAAATAGAATTCCTTCGCAATCAAAACCAAAAAGCGCGCAATAAAGCCATCATCCACTTTAAACTGATCGTTTTTTGTATTGTCTTCCTGACCTTTGTCATTCTCAATCAAGGCAAATACCTAGGTGCCAATTCCACGAACAATGACCGCATTTTATTAGGATTATGGTTGCTCTACCCCGTCTATCTCTTCATTTTTAAAAAAATGACTCTCAAGAGGTTTCAACTTTTTTGCGAATCATGCAAAGGTAATATTGAGCTCAAATCAACTTATAGAAAATCCGAAGACTTAAGTCATTTAGAGCGTGAAACATGTTCGAGCTGCCAAGCAGGCTTATCTTTAGATAAGATGGATTTCCAAAAAAAATAATTACTTAAGGCTGGCTCTCTTAAGATGAAAATATTGTTTTAATGCGCTTTAGAGAAAAAACTCTCTTAGCTCACAAGCACCATGTGCTTCTAGAACTGGAAATATCTATTTTCTAAATCAGTTTAATCTAATCATTATCTATGGAAGATATTAAAACTAAGGAGAGAAGATATGGAACCAGCCAATGTCTATGAAGCCCCAGAAACTGAATTAGAAGTCGGTAATTTTGAAGAAGAACTGAATCTCGCCTCACAGGGAAAGCGCTTTCTGACGCTGATTTTAGATACAGTCTTCTACCTAATTTACTCCGTGCTTTTTGGCGCGTGCTTGGGCATTGTGCTAGCTGTGACAAATTCCATGCATGTACTCGAAAGTATTTCCGAGCCCTTACCCAACTTCTTATTCGGCCTCTTTTTGGTCACAAGTTATTATTTCCCGCAAGAAATCATGATGGGCAAAACCATTGGCAAAATGATTGTCGGCACCAAGGTTGTTGACCTCGACGGCAATAAACCAAAAGCTGGCACAATTCTTTTGAGAACTTTTTGCCGATTTATTCCTTTTGAATCTTTTAGCTTCCTCTATGCCGAGGGAACCAAAGGCTGGCATGATCGCCTCTCCAAAACAAAAGTTGTTTTGACGCGCTAGGTCAATAGTCACTCTATCCATCCCTTAAATTCATTTTGAAATACTCTCGACTCCCATTCTACAAATGGCGCCCCAGCTTAAGCGGGCTCGCCTGTCTGTATTTGGGAGTACATAGTTTTTGGGAAGGTGAGGATTTTCAAATGAGTTTATTTTTTTCGCTACTCGCCATTTACCTACTTGTTATGTATAGCTGCTTCTGGGAGTCTGAATTTAAGCGTTCCCTGCACCTTGAAGATTTACGAGTGCGTAAAGTCATTCGCAACCAGCCAAAAGACCGCGCCACACGCTGGATACAAGAAGCGATCCTATTTAGTTTTTTCACCCTACTCTTCATTGTCTTCATGACCGTCGCCCCCGAAGGAGTCTTAAATTATCTTTTGATTTTTCATATCATTTATTGCCTACTTAAAACCGCCAATTTTAATAAGTCAGCCCAACTACAATAGGGATTTTATTATGAAGAAAATTTTCGGTATACTCTTAGTCATCTTACTTTTTTCCTGTCAATCAGATAAAATGAGCCCAGATGATTCTTTTAGTGATGACGCATTTGAGGAATCCGCAGAAGCTATAGATAACGACGACTTTAATGCTTCTTTTGAAATATCCGCACAAGACGACGATGATCCCTTTAATCAATATGATTTCGACCTCTTAGAGAATCAAGATTTAATTACTTCGGTCGACCTAATCTTGTTTGAAGGCTACACGGATCACGATTCCCTCGGTAAAATCGCTACAAAAGACACCTTTATATTGAATGGGATAAGCACGAAAGTAAAAGAAATTATTAAAGATATTGAATGGCAAGCCAATGACTTTAATAAAATTTTGAAGCAATACGACAAAGACTACGAAAGGGAGGGCGATTGCTTTTGTGAGTCGAACTATGTCTTTGCTCTACGCTTTCAAATCGAAGGAGATGAAGGGGGCTTTGGCGACGCCGGATTTGAAGATAGTGAGTCAAAAGATGAAGTTATAGAAACAACCGTTGCTTACGCCCTCTTTGATGAAAACCATAATTCAATCGTCATCTCCGATTACAAAAACTCTGTTCGTTATTACGAATTTATAGGTCAGGGAAAGACGAACCACATCGTCGTACAGTATATCAGCAAAGTACTCAACAAGTTCAAAATTGCTTACACAAGCCCTAGAGATATTGGCAAAAAAGAATAACACCAAAGACACTTAAGCATATAGCCTCGTCATTAACATGACGGGGCTTTTTTAGCTCTAAAACTTCATCATTTCAGGTAATTATTTTTTCTTTGTTGCACAGAAATTTGAAAAATGATTTTTTGAAAAAAAGGCGAAGTATCAACGAATTATCATGCCCCTTATTGTGGGTAATCGTGAAGATTTAAATAAATACTGAAGGATTCTGTAATATTTTTCAGACTTGCTACAATAAAAGAGGATACGAAAAATTTTAGGATAAGAAATAAATGACAGAAGAACACGAAGATGATGGTAGCTTTGGCGTCCTTCCTCAAGTAGAACTTAAACAGATCCAAGAAGATTACAGTAAAGCCCAGTTAAAAGAAAATTTAATTGGCCCAGTTATCTCCACATTTTGTCATATCCTGCTCATTTTATTAGCATCTCTATTTAAAGGTGAAAGCAAAGCTGGAAGTGCCAATGTAGAAGTCACCCAGAAAATGGAGGAAATTGTAGAGGAACCTCCTCCACCGCCTCCTCCTCCACCGCCTCCGCCCGAACCGGAACTCGAAACTGAGTCGGAAACAATTAATCCCGAAATCACTGAACCAGTGGATGTCACAGAAGATATTGCCACCGAAATCGATGATACTGACGAGCCTCCAGCAGCTGAAATTTTTGATGATGTAGAACTCCTGTCAGATGTTAAACCCACAACGTCTCCACTCACTTCTTCAAAGATGTTCTCTTCTCGATCACCCAATGCCAAAGCCAATGCCATCCGCAAATATGGTGGCTCAGCTCGTGCACAAAAATCACTTGCTAATGCCCTCGACTGGCTCGCAAGAAACCAGAACCCGGATGGAACTTGGGGCGCTGCAAATAAAGAATCCATGACCGCACTTGCTATATTAAGTTTTCTTGCTCATGGAGATACACCTAAATCACAAAAATATGGTGTTCATGTTCGCAAGGGTATCATGAAGTTAGCAGAATGGGGTAATAAAAGTAAATTTCCTATAGGGATTCACAATGACAATCCCGAAAAAGGATCGGCTTATACTCATGGCCTTGTTGCTTACGCAATTGCCGAAGCCTACGCTATGATGGGTAATTATGTTTTGCTTGAACCTCTTAACAGAACAATTCAATATATCTGTGATAAACAAAATCCTGACGGCGGCTTTTATTACGCATACGCAAATAATGGTCATTCAAACCTTTCTACTGCCTCATATAATTTCCAAGCTTTAAAGGCGGCCATGGCAGGTGGTTGTGATCTACAAGATCTCCCCGTTGCTATTGATAATAGCTATTAAACATCTTAAAAAACATGCCACTAATACAGGCTTTTATTACCGTACCAATTCAACAAGGATACGCGCGCCAGCAATGCGTGGCGTAGGCGTTTTATGTCTGCAATTACTTGGTGAACCCGATTGTAAAGAAGCGAAACGTGTAGGTGATTATGCCGCCAAGCACGATATCCAGCATCTTGCGTGGAGAGATAATGGAGAAATGGCACTTTATTTTTGGTACTATACAACTCAAGTCTTGTTTCAACGTGGTGGTAGTGGATGGAATACGTGGAATAAAAAATTCCAAAAAATATTAATAGAAAATCAACATCCTGATGGTTACTGGCTGAGTCCTACCCCACTTGAATTAAATCATTGTGGTAATCAGTTAATTGATAATCAAGTGTACTCTACCACAAAATGTGCTTTGATGTTAACGGTTTATTACCGCTACTTGCCTTCATCAGTCATTAAAAAATCTGCTGGCAAGAAACCGAGCGTTAAACAAAAAGCAGCTGAAGCTGGCGAGGAAATTGTAGACATTTTCTGATTTCACCCTCATCCCTCCCCCTTAAAGCTTCTCAATCACTTAATTCATCACGGTCGAAATTTCATTTTCCGCTCGTGCTCAGCTGTGTTCCTCCCGTAGCTAAGCCCTCCTTATTCCTATGGAGGTATATTTTAAAGTAATATTTGTCTCCCCCCCCCTAATGGGAGGGAACTTAAGGATTTTTCATCATGAAATCTGGCCATATTGAACCCCTAATATTTGATACTCAGCATTGAGGAATTGCGCAGTTTCAATTTCTTTATATTTTACTTTTCCTTTGTGCACAGTGAATTTTGAAGGTGGAGTATTACATATTCTAGGAGAAGACCTCCATGGTTTATAAATATACCAACAGCTTTTGACTGCTCTTAAGCAATTCGCCAATGCTTTTTTCGAGCCTCTAAATGGATTAAGGATCGCGAGGCAAAAAACGCAAATACGGTTTAAGCAAAAGGAAAAGCAGTACATCTTCGTGCCGTGATCCTCTGGCAATATCTCAGGTAGTTTAATTCGATTCCGTAATACCGCCGCTAGGTTGTATAAAGCAATGGCGGCATACATAAACTTTTTAATTCTTGAAAATTTTCGCTTCCGAATCGACTCCAGATTAAGGTTAACTTTCAGGTGTCGGTAGGCTACTTCCACAAGATAGCGCTGACGGTATAAACCTGAGAGTTCTTTCCATGAGAATTTGGCGTCATCCAGTAAGGTCGTGATTAAAACCTGCGATTTAAGTTTGGACGTTCCCAGTGTTCTGATAAGACGAATTTTAAGAGTTGTTCCTAGTAAATGTTGATGATCTGGATAGTTTTTAAGGTGTGAACGAGTGAGTTTAATCTCGTGAACAAGAGATCGTTTCTTAGAATCGTTCATTTTCTGAGCTAGATGACTCATTTTCAACGGCATTAAAACTTCGTGGCCCAACTCTTTTGCTAAGGCAATAAACGCCATGCCGTTATATCCTG
>NZ_ABCK01000043.1 GCF_000170755.1 Lentisphaera araneosa HTCC2155 | reverse complement strand
TGCAGTGGTGTAAAGAAATGGGGCTTGATATGAAAAATATGAAGAACTTTGCGTTTACCGCAAATATGTCTGAATTCATCAAGCTCAAACAAACGCGTACCTCTGAGGCACAACTTCAGCGTATTCGTCAATGGCTCATGTTCATTGAGTATAATTCGGCTCCAGATCTTGATAAACTCGAAGCTAAATACAAAGCCAAAAAAGCTGCGGGCAAGAATAAGATGAATTTCGAAAAATCATCAATAGGTGATAAGCTGGTCTTTATTGTGGCATTCAAGCAACGTAAATACACTTACGCCCAAGTATCGCCAACTCAGTGGCTCGCGGGTGAATATGAAACCGTGAAAAAGGCTCTAGCACTAAGTTCTTCTGAGTCACTCGTGTCAGACAGCTTTTTTATAGATCAGCTCAGTAACAATAGCGATACACTTGCTTTCGCAGTTCACCAACCGAAAGGCCAAGTCGAAATGGCTCACCCCATGATGAAGACTTATGAAGGCTTTTTTGGTAAAGTAACTTATGATGAGGATTTTCTTATCGAAACAAAGCTCTCTATGGGTCAAGAAGAAGACTTAAAGGGAGTTGAAAGTTTCGTCAAAATGATGATGGGCTTCGCCATGGCTAAACCACAGATGAAAATGAGCCCTGACGACATGAAAACGAAAGTCATCGATGGCGTTCTCGAGATGACCATGCGCATTTCACCTGATTCATTAAAAGCCATGCGTGAACAGATGAAAAAGAAATGGGCTCACAAGCGTCAGCACCACAAGAAAAAAATGGAGACTGAAGCTAAATAAGCCTTAGTTTTCAAAGAGATTTTTTTATGAGAGAGAAGCCACTGTCCTTGCAGTGGCTTTTCTTGTGAAAACTCATGTAATAAAGCGAGGGAAAGGATTGATTTCCAAGTGAACTTATCTATCTTGAGCGATCAATAATTTACAAAGACCTCAATGCCAAAAAATCTTAAAGTTTTACTCTTCGTCGTTCTCGCAGTTAATGCGATGAATGATATGGAAGCCGATTTCGTCCACGGTGAGCTTCAGCTCAGCCCAAAGACCTCGTATCGCTTGCAAAAAGAAGGAGTTTTACGCATTGAAAAACAGCTCAAAGGACGTCGTCTTACCGCTGTTTTAGTCACCAAAGATAAATCATCGACACTCAATGGTCTACGTTTCAATATCCTTGAAAAAGCATCCAAGAAAGAAGCTTTTTACTCAGACGTTCAAGAGGCACAAAAAAATCTTGTTGCCTTAGTTCCACTTTCTTGGGATCATTACCAAGCTCCTCAAATCACTGCTCGAAGTGTTGAATTAGTTCAATCAATTCAATTAGTCCTATACGATGATGAGGAAGCCCAATCAAGCACTCTTTGTGCTTAGTTAGTACTTTTTAGAGCTTAGGCTCAACCCCTCCCTTTTTTATTCACATCATTACAATCAGGATTTAAAATGATTGCCCCCTTATTAAAGAAATTTTTTGGTTCGTCAAACGAACGTTTTGTTAAACGCATGCAACCTACAGTGGATGCGATTAACGCAAAAGAAAAAGAATACCAGAGCTTAAGCGAAGATCAGCTCAAAGCGAAAACACAAGAGTTCCGCGATCGTTTAGCAAAAGGCGAAACACTCGAAGACCTCAAAATCGAAGCCTTTGCCACAGTTAAAAATACTTGTCGTCGTCTTTGTGGTCAGGAAGTGACTTACATGGACAAGACTGAAATTTGGAACATGGTTCCCTTCGACGTTCAGCTCGTCGGCGGTATGGTGATTCACGATGGTGGTATCTCGGAAATGATGACGGGTGAGGGTAAAACTCTCACAGCAAGTTTGCCACTTTATCTCAACGCGCTCTCCGGCAAGAACTGTCAGTTGGTGACCACAAACGATTACCTTGCAAAACGTGACTCGGAATGGATCGGAGCTATTTTCCGTTACCTTGGCCTCACAGTGGGTTGTGTTCAAAGCATGATGCCTCCACAACTTCGACGCGAGCAATACGAATGCGATATCACTTATGGTACCAACTCTGAATTCGGTTTTGACTACCTCCGTGATATGGGTATGGCTATGAGCAAAGAAGAACTCGTTCAGCGCGATCACTTCTTTGTTATTATCGATGAAATTGACTCTATCCTTATCGACGAAGCCAGAACGCCACTCATTATCTCAGGTCCAGTTGCTCAATCAACTCACCAGTTCGATAAGTTCAACCCCCACGTCAATCGTGTCTACAAGAAACAGCTTGATCTTTGTAATAAGCTTATTACTGAGGCACGAGAAAAACTTAAAACGGCAATCAAAGATTCAGATGAATTCGACGAAGCCATCTTCGATATCTGTAAAGTGCGTATGGGTATGCCTCGTAATAACCAAGTTATTCGTATCCTCGAAGATCCTGATGTGCGTCGGGCCGTTGAAAAGAAAGAACTCTTTATTAACTCAGATGCCAATAAATCTGTGCTTCAAGGAGTTAAAAACGAGCTCTTCTTCGTTATCAACGAACGTCAAAATGATGCAGATCTCTCGGATCAGGGACGTAGCTACATGTCGCCAAATGATCCTGATGCTTACGTTATTCCCGATATTCTTGAGCTCATGCAGGGAATTGACTCAAACGAAGCTTATGACGACACTGAAAAAATCGAGAAAAAGCGCGAAGCACAAGATGAGTATGAACAGAAAATTGAAGAGATGCACAATATCTCTCAGCTTCTCAAAGCTTACTGCCTCTACATCAAAGATATTCACTACATCGTTGCACCAGATGACAATGGTGAAGAGCGCGTTGTAATCGTAGACGAGAACACGGGTCGTGCTATGGCAGGACGTCGTTTCTCTGAAGGTTTACACCAAGCCCTAGAAGCTAAAGAAAACGTTCGTATCGAACGTGAAACGCAAACGATGGCGACGATTACAATTCAGAACTACTTCCGCCTCTACGACAAACTCGGTGGTATGACGGGTACGGCGGTAACGGAAGCGAAAGAATTTAAAGATATCTACGGTCTCGACGTAATGGAAGTACCAACTAACCGTCCTTGCATCCGTAAAGATGTGGATGATCGTGTTTTTGTCACCATGAAAGGTAAGTACAAAGCGATCATCAATGAAGTGAAAGAAGTTAACGCAGCTGGTCGTCCCATACTCATTGGTACACCTACTGTAGAAGTTTCAGAGATCCTCAGCCGCTTCTTGCGCATGGAAAAGATCCCTCACCGCGTCCTCAATGCTCGTCGTCACCAAGAAGAAGCCGAAATTATTACCAACGCAGGTCAGTCAGGCGCCATTACAATTGCAACTAACATGGCGGGTCGTGGTACAGATATTAAGCTCAGTGAAGAAGTCATTAAATTGGGTGGCTTGCACGTACTCGGGGCGACGCGTCACGATTCGCGTCGTATTGACCGTCAGTTACGTGGTCGTTGTTCACGTCAGGGCGATCCCGGTTCAAGTGTTTTCTATGTGAGTTTTGAAGATGACCTCCTACGTCTCTTTGCCGACCGTATGACCGGTATTCTTGACCGTATGAAAATGGGCATGGATGAAGATGAGAGTATCGAAGGTCGCATGGCAACAATGATGATCGAAAACGCGCAGAAAAAAGTTGAGAATCAGAACTTCATGATCCGTAAACGTACACTCGAATACGATGACGTGATGAATAAGCAACGTGAAATCATTTATGAGTTCCGTAAAGATATCCTCGTCTCAGATGATCCTAAAGTCCGCCTCTACGACATCCTCAATAATACTGTGGAAGACCAAGTAGAAGTTTTATCAACGGGCCGTCGTGGTGCTTACCGCGTTGAGCAAGAAAAACTCGAGCAGTGGTTAGGGACAACTTTCCCACTCGACTTTGATCTAACGAGTTTTAACTTTGAACAGCCGATGGAAATCGCTCCTTTAGCTGATGCCATTATCAAGCGTGTTGTGAGTGCTTACGAAGAGAAAGAAAGCAATACGGATCCAGAGCAAATTCAGTATCTTGAGCGTAACGTTATGCTCAGTGCCCTCGATGAACTCTGGATTAAACATTTGCGCGCAATGGATAGCCTGCGTCAAAATGTTCAGTTTGCGGGTATCGCACAAAAAGATCCACTCATCGAATACAAGCAACAAGCTTTCCAGCTCTTTGCTGAACTCGAAGATAATATCTCTCAGCAGATTCTTTCGAATATGTTCCGTACCGCCGTATCTCTCGAATCAATCGAGGAAATGCTTCACAATATTCCAATGACTGAGCAATCTGCACAGGACGTGGAATTCGAAAATCTTATTCAGCAGCTCAAATTACTTCAACAGCAGGGCATGGACACAGAATCCGTATCAATCGACGATATGATGCAGATGGAAGCCCAGCCTCCACAAGAAGAAATTATTGAAGCTCCACCAGTACGCAAGCCTATTGAACGCGAATCTCCAAAAGTTCGCCCCAATGATCCTTGCCCTTGCGGTTCTGGCAAAAAATATAAAGTTTGCCACGGCTAATCCCTTAGCCCAAAACTAAAAAAAGCGGTGATTGATTCACCGCTTTTTTTGTGCTTATTTGACTAAGTTAATTAGACTTCGCTCCACACCGCATATTCATTACCATTGGGATCTTTGAAATGGAAGCGTTGACCTCCAGGAAATGAAAAAGTCTCTTTACTAATGACTCCACCATGGAGAATGATTTTTTCTTCGCTAGCTTTGAGGTCTTTACTTTATAAAACTACGAGTACACTCCCCAGCTCACTGGAGGAGTTGATTTACGATTCAGTCATTTGTCCGGTAAGTATCGCTAGATACTAAAAAAGTGTAGTGTCCCCTTATAAATTGTTCTACCAAAAAGCAAAAAATAAGGAGCACTACACCATGAGTATACAAATAGCGAACTCTCAAGAAAATCAAAGTCGTCGCTTATCTTTAAAAACAATGAACCAGCAAATGAGTCACTTGGCGGTTCATGGAGCGGGCCTAAGTCCCTGGGAAGCCAAAGAACTGGTTCGCATGATAGATGAGGTCTATTTTTCCTATAGCCAAAAGGAACTTAAAGAAGGTCAACTCAAGTACAACTGCGTCTCGACCAAGGAAGGTGCAGGTAAGGCACTCAAAGACTGTGAAATGATAAGCGTCACTCTAAGTGTATTCAGTGATTTTGACGAAGAAGAGTTGCCCAATAGAAAAAATAAACAACGGCAAGTTGTTCGCCGTCAGCGTAGGTTAATACGTTTGAGCGAAGAGGCTCGCGATCAAGGAGGTCTATTAAGCCAGGAGGATTTGGCCAAGCTGTTGATGTGCGATACAAAAACGATCCGACGTGATATCAAACACTTACAAGAGGAAGGTATTGTCATTCCGACGCGTGGCCAACAAAAAGATATTGGTCCTGGAGTTACACACCGTGAATTGGTCATTCGTCATTGGGTGGAAGGCAAAGAAGAAGTTGAAGTTGCGAGTGCTACAAAACATTCGATGGGCGCCGTTGAGAGTTACCTTCAAAAGTTTAAAGTTGCGGTTTACTTACGGGTAGGGAAGAGCTTCACTGACCATGAAATCGCGGTAGTTGCAGGAATCTCACAACGCGGCGTGAAGACATTCCTTAAGATTTACGACGAGTTTAAGAATAAAGATATGTTCAAACATCGTCTGGATGAAATCCTGCTTACAGGAGATGAATACTATAAGGAAGTTGGCGAAAAAAAAGACTCACTACTGTCGAATCTATCAAATCCCGTATGGAGCAGAGCATGAAGACGCATATTTCAGCGAATGAAGCAACTTACGGACCACAACAATATAAAACTTTTGCTGGAGCTTTAACAGCTTTTTTCTCAGAGGAGTGTCCGCAACTGGGAGGAATGAGGACTCGGCAAGTTTTGAACTCAACTATTATCTCTATGGTCAATAAATTCTATCCCGAAACTTCTCATTTAAAACAGGGTCAGACGCCATGGGTGACCACTGACAAAAATGCGACTAAATCATACGGAAAAAAGATCAATCAAACACCTTTAGTGAGTGTTATCCTAGATTTAGTACGAGCAGAAGATATTCAAGAGCGCAAAGACGGTAAGAAGCTCAGAGACATAAAAAAGGAAGCTGTTGCAAGGATGCTCAAACAAAGTTATAAGCAAGGTGGCTGTATGACCTCGGTTGAATTAGCCATTCTTTTAAAGATCTCTCCACCAACTGTGGGTAAGTATATTAAAGAATGGGAACTGGAACACAATGAGGTCTTACCTCGAAGAGGTTCAATACATGATATGGGGCCAACTCTCACGCACAAAAAAATTATAATTGAAAAACTTTTCATAAAGAAACTCAGCGTTCAACAAGTAAGTCGTGAGACTTATCATTCATTCCAGGCTATCCAGCGTTATATCAGCAAATTTAAACAGGTTCTTATCTGTTATAAGAAGGGCATGAATATCAATGAGATCGCCAAAGTTATTGGAAATACACCCCGGTTAATCAAAGAATATGAAGCTATCATCTTGGAGTACAAAGACCGAGGGTTTGTTTTAGAGCAAATCATCAATACGGACGCAAAGGTGGACTCACAATACGAAACCATCGTCAATGACTTGAACTCTCAGAAAAACTAAATATCTGTACGTAAGGGGACAAATACACCTCACGGACAAATGACCTTATTTCAGATAAGTAAAAACCACCATCAATCCCAGCGGCTGTAATAGCCATGTATTCGGGACCGTAATCAATGAACTCCCAAGCAAAGCACTGAGAAAAAAACTTCTTAGTGACTTCTAAGTCTTTCGAAGGAAATTCCAGATAATTGATTTTTTCATGATTGCTCATAAAATTATTGCTCCTTACTGTCGAGTTTATTCTGTTTTTTGTACTTCTTGATTTCTTTCATCATTTGATCAAGTTCAACTTTGTAGATGTTGGTGATGGACTCCTGTTTCTCACCTTTTGCGATGACCGCAAAAGCAATTGTGCTCAATTCACCAACTTCGAGGATTTTAAAGTCTTTGACTTCCTCCCATTTATAGTCAAATAGGAAGCGGCCTCCCATTTTTTCCCGAAACCCCACGTTATCTAATTCCAAATAATTTTTTCTAATTAGACTCAGTAAAATAAATAGAATGATAAAAGAACTAATGATGAGATAAATTGTGGCTTTTGTGAATAAAAGACCGAAGAGGGATAGTAAAATAACACCACTTAGAATGATTAGCATCGGAGTCTTTGATGCTTTGTAGAGTGTGGATGCCAATTTGAACCTCTAACTTAGATTTTAAATTTTTTGTATGTGCTGATTAATTTTATTCGCCTTGGCAATTAAAAAGTCGAATAAATAAGTGAAAAGAATATAGAGCTTTATTTTGTATTTGAACTGATTTTGGCGTCTGTTATTTCGCTAATGACTTCGATAGAGAAGGGGAAAGAGCGGCCTTGCGAATCAGTAATTTGACCAACTTGGTATTTAGTCGAATTAATTTGAGGCTGATCAATTTTTTCAAATTTAATTGTATGCCCTTTTAAATCAATAGGGCCAATTTTGTGGAAAGTATCTTCAATAAATAGACCATCGTCTGTTACAGTGATGACCGATGCGGTGACCCCAGAATGAAGTGATGAGTAGCATTGATTTCCTAGTTCAGGAGCCAATATAATTTTAATGGAATGCTGTTTATCAAGAGTGTGTTTAAAGGTGATCAGGCCCTGAGGATAACTCATGACTGAAATGATTCTATTTTTCTCAGCCTTGTAATCATTGACAGGTGAGGACGCGCTCTCATCTGAGCAAGACACAAACAAAAGCCAAAGAAGAATCAGAACGAATTTATTCAATTAAAGTTTCCCTATAAGTTAATAGCTCCTAAGCTAATCCAACTTTTTAGGATAACAGTTTTCTCCAAGCTTCAGAACATAAATAAGTACAGATTTTTACGATCTAGTAGTTTGTTATTAAATATTATTTTTATGAATTTAAGATCGAAACTGAGGAAGCTCGAGTATTAGTAAAGGTCTACCTTAGATCCATTTGTTAGATCTTTTCTTTTTTAATTGTTGATAATTAGACTTATTTTTCTTTTTATTTGCTGACTTCGAATATACTTGGAATCGTATTCGATGCACAGTTTGCGTTTACTTCTGGTGAATTGCTGAGTTCGCATTTACTCAGCTTCATTCTGTGATTCCAAGAATAGAGTGACTTGCTTTTTAAGATACGAATTTCTATCAATTCTTATGAATTTTATTCTGATCTAACGTCTGGATTGAGTTGGATTCGAGGTACGAGAATCTCAACTCCGATCCTTGGTTGAACGAAGCCGCCCTGCGGCAGGCTGTGCTTGTGTAAGTCATTTTCTCCTCTTGTCAAAACTTTCCTCGGTGCCTTTTAATTTGTAGTTTGGTCTTCTTTTACGGTAGTTTTTCTCTGTAGCTTATCAAGGACACAGTTTTGTGTTCTGGCTTAATTAAACGGAGAAAAATGATGAATGATTCATTCCAAAAATATTATAGAGCGATGCAATTGGAGCTTAAGCTCCAAGCTAAGGCAAAGAGTACAGTGGACAACTACTTGCGAGCTTTGCGTCGCGTCAATGATTTGATTGCTTCGCCTCTTGATCAACTTAAAGAAGAGGAGCTCAAGCTCTACTTTTCTGAATTGGTGGATACTTATTCCTGGAGCACGGTGAAGATGGATCGCTGTGCCCTAAGTTTTTTTTATCAATACGTGCTCAAGCGCGAGTGGAAATGGCTCGAAATTGTTCGTATCCCCCGAGTAAAATCCTTACCCGATATCCTCAGCCAAGATGAAACTTTACTGATTTTGTCTCATTTGGAAAAAGCTCGCTATCGAACTTGTCTCACAGCAATTTATTCCATGGGTCTACGCATCAGCGAGGGTGTGAGAATTCAAACGGGCGACATTTGCAAGGATCGCATGCGTTTACATGTGCGCAATTCCAAGGGCTACAAAGACCGTCTCGTTCCCTTGCCCCAAGTGACTTACCAGATGCTAAGGGATTACTGGGTGATACACCGCAATCCGCTACTGCTATTTCCGCGTTATGCCGGGAAAAGTCGTAGCAATTCCAAAACGACTTTGCACATGGATAAGGGCGGGGTGCAGTCGGCCTTTAAAGCGGCTTTGGCTGATAGTGGCCTCGCCAAACAGGTGTCGGTGCATTCCCTGCGTCATTCCTATGCAACACATTTGGTGGAAGCGGGAGTGAACTTGCGAGTAATTCAAGAAATCCTCGGTCATAGTTCTCCGGCAACCACGGCGATTTACTCTCATTTATCAAAACCCGTGATACAGGACTCCGATGGCATGATCAACAAATTGATGCAGCGCCTAGGAGCTCTGCGATGATGGATTTAGTCGAGCTCAGCGAAAGATATTGGGACGAGCTGAGTTCGACACTTGATCAGGATCAGAGACGCGCTTTTAAGGCTATGATGAATTGCCGTCAGCAGAGTGCAGGTGGATCTTACTATGCCTGCACGAGTTGTGGACATGTTCATTATCACTGCCGATCTTGCGGAAACCGCTTCTGTAGCCGTTGCCAAAACCATCGGGCGAGCCAGTGGCTTCATCGACAAAAACAGCGTCTCTTGCCATGTCCTTACTTCATGGTGACCTTTACTCTGCCGAGCTCTTTGCGTGCCATTCCAAGATGGCGACGAAAAGAGATGTTTGATGCCTTGTTCATGGCCTCAAGTCAAGCTCTCAAAGAGATGTGTAAAGATCGTCTTGGTGGTGAATGTGGCATGATTGGCGTTCTGCATACCCATGGGCGAGACTTGTGCTATCATCCTCATATTCACTACATCGTTCCCGGGCTCGTACTCAATAGTCAGGAAAAGCTCTTACGAGTGATCAAGAAAAATTATCTCGTCAACAATAAAGCTTTAGGCGCATTGTATCGTGGTAAATTTCTCGCAGCCTTAACTGAGCACAAAATTGGCTTCCAATCCTCGCTTTATGCAAAAAAGTGGAATGTGGATTGCCGAAGTGTAGGCCAAGGGCTTCATGCCCTCGAATACCTTAGTCGCTACCTCATGCGAGGTGTAGTTTCAGAGCAATCCTTGTCCGAAAAAGAGGATAAAGTTCGACTGCGGTATAAGGATTCGCAGACCAAGCGGATGGACTCCAAAGATTTTGGACCCGTGGAGTTTTTACAGCGCCTCGCTCAGCACGTCTTGCCAAGGGGCTTCCATCGCGTGCGGGAATACGGTTTTCTCGCTCCTGCAGCCAAGAAAAAACTCTTTCTTATGCAGAACTTACTGGAAGTCAAAATTCCCAATGATCCTCCGCCAAAATTACCTGCGCTACGCTGCAGTCTTTGTCAGGGCATTATGCTGCCCATTGGCCGAGTCATTAGTGAAGGACGTCTCAAGCAAGAATCTTTAGTGTCAGTAGGGGCACGCTCGCCGCCTATAGTTTCAATCTCCTAAGTTTATTCATTAATTTTTTCAGTACAAAACTTTGGGTCATAGATCCCCTATGCCCAAATTTGAGGAATTTCAGTATAAATGCCCTTCAAAAAATCTTTCGATTGCGATTAATCCTAGGAAAAGACTCGACCTTCACAAAAGTAGTGAGTCCATCTAGTCAAACAGGCGTATCCATTGCCTTTTTTGGGGCAAAATTGACCCCTTCATCTCCCTCAGGCTAAAAAGCTAAATACATAGGGCGGGGTCCGAGCATGGGGCTCGTCCAACCATTGATTAAGATTCCGGCTACTTTGGGTTCCCTTTAATATCAGCGAAATCTAATCTTATTCGTTAGGCATTTTTTTGCATAATAAAGTGTGTTTCAGTAGTGCCTGTTTTTTTGAAGCCTAGACGTTTGTAGAGATTAATTGCCAAGTTTTGTTTGAGGACTTGCAACTTAATTGGCAAAGACTTTTCTAGAGAAGACTTGGCTATTGTTTTGAGAATGTTTGATCCGTGGCCTTGCCCTTGGAAAGTGGGATGTATTAATATTTCGTGGATAAAGGTGTGATCGGAAAACTTTTCAAATGCTATACAGCCAATTCTTGTGTTGTCAAATGTGATAATTTGAAGAGGTAATTTCTGTAACTTATTGTTTTGAAACTCATTTTGAAGTTCAATATTCCATTCGCCAAATTGTCTTTCTACAACTGGGCGATAGCAACTCTCATCGAGTAGGGTAAAGTATTCTTTATCCGTTGAATTATATTTTGTGAAGGTGTAATTCATATTAGCGTATGCCTAACGTCTAGGATGATTTGTACTTTCTATCTAAATTGTGACTCACAACGAAAGTATCAGATCGATCCGTTTGTTAGTTTTTGTCTTTTATTTCTGATTTCTATATTTATAAAATTCTATCATTTGAGGTAATTAATTTAGATCTGATTTTGTTCTAAAATTCTCTTAATTCTAACTTCGTGCATCTGCGATTTATTTGGACTCTCATTTCTACAATTTGTTTTTAATTTTATTACAAACTAACGTCTAAACTGAGTTCGTACTTTCTATCTAAATTGTGACTCACAACGAAAGTATCAACTCCAGTTTCTTGTTAGTATTTTTTCTTTTTCTTGTTTTTTATTTAAAAATTCTGATCATTATCGGATCATTATTTCTGATTCAATTTAGCTCTAAAATTATAGGTTCAGATAATTCTAAATTCGTGCATCCGCGATTCTGGGATTCTCGTTTCTATCATCTAATTTTATTATATACTAACATCCAGAATGAGCTGGTACCTGTTTGGCGTGAAACATGTTTCACGTCAAGAGATGATACCTTAACATGTTTCATGACATACGAAGGTATCAGCTCGATTCGTTGGTTAGTCTTTTATTTCTATTTATTTTTGTATTCCATAATTTAAGATTATACACCCTAGAATTATAGACAATGTGTAGATGATTATAGTTTTCCTATTGCTTTCAATAGGTTTGTATTGATTTGGTGTTTCTAAAATAATTTTTCTTTTTAATAGTGCTCCACCTGTGAAGAAAAGAACCCAAAATGAACCAAAATAAAAAGCAAATGATTTCATCTGCTCTTCAAATTGTATTGGTTCATTGGACATAGTTGAAATGAATTGTTTTATGATTCCAATACCACCAAATATTGAACCGATAATGATTAATGTGGCTCCAAGAATTTTCATGTATATTTACAGACTAACGTCTGGATTGAGTTGGATTCGAGGAACGAGAATCTCAACTCCGATCCTTGGTTAGTGCTTATCTTCTATTCGTTTTTTTATTAGTTCAGATATGTTTTCTTTATAAATTTTGGGATCGATACACACTTTGTTTTTCCAAGTATCTTGTTTATGAATTAGAACAATTGATTTATGATTGATAGTAGAATCAAATATGTTGATATCATTAATGTTTATCGTATGAAATTTACCTTTGGAAATAAAATCATCATTAATCAAAACTGTGGGTAAAATAACAGATTTATGTTTTCTGTTTAAATCTAGTATAAGAAATATTGGTCCCGATAAGATGAAACACATAAATGCTATATCAATATTGTCAATGGATGGGTTATTAACTGTTATGAAATAGAAATAGAATATATAGCTAAAAGAACCAAAAAGCGCTGACTTTATATTAGCTTTGAGGAAGAGGGTTTTATCTGCTGTGAATTTCATATTTTATTATGCACTAACGTCTGAACTGAGTAGTACTTTCTATTTAAAATTTGACTCCAAACGAAAGTATCTACTCCAGTGATTTGTTAGATCTTTTCTTTTTTACTGTTGATAATAAGACTAATTTTTCTTTTTTATTGCAGATTCCGCATATACTTGGAATCGTATTTGATGCACAGTTTGCGTTCACTTCTGGTGAATTGCTGAGTTCGCATTTACTCAGCTTAATTCTGTGATTCCAAGAATAAAGTAAGTTGCTTTTTAAGATGCGAATTTCCATCAATTCTTATGAATTTTATTTTGATCTAACGTCCAGGATGATTTGTACTTTCTATCTAAATTGTGACTCACAACGAAAGTATCAGATCGATCCGTTTGTTAGTTTTTGTCTTTTATTTCTGATTTCTATATTTATAAAATTCTTTCATTTGAGATAATGAATTCAGATCTGATTTTGTTCTAAAATCATCTTACTTCAGATAATTCTAACTTCGTGCATCTGCGATTTATTTGGACTCTCATTTCTACAATTTGTTTTTAATTTTATTACAAACTAACGACCGAGATTAGTGAGATTTGAGCCTTGGCGAGAATCTTCACTGCAGCTCATGGTTCTACTTTTTCTTTTTAAATTGTTTGTTGAATCTATCTATTTCTGATTGAGGAATCGGTAATAATTTTTTGAATATTCTTTCCATTTCTTCAGTTGTTTGCAAGGTTCCATTGCCAATGGGATATTTGAAATCAAAATTACTACAAAACCAACAAAATGTTGATTCAAAAATTAATACATCTTGTTTATGAATTTTCATTCCGTGAATTGGATAATGACAATCAATATGGTTTTCGTTTTCAGGTGATTTAATCTGTTTGGATAACGTTGTTAAAACTAAATTTATTTCATCTTTGGATAATATTTTTTTTTGTAAAATTTCTGTCTGTTTATTAGATAGAGTTTTCATGAATTTTTCTTCATCAATATTGTTATTGATTGTCTTAAGTTCATCAAATTTAACTATAAAAATTTCTACTTTATCTGCACCTAATAAGATTTTTGTAAAATCTTTCCTATATTCGTGTTCGATTTGACGGATCTTTTCATAAAAGTCTCCCTCAATTTCATAAATTTCTTCATCCACATGTTTCACTTCTTTTGAAGAGTCTATGTCACTAGCAAGGAGAAGTGTATTAATCAAAAATATGATAGTAATTATTATTGTTTTCATGATTTTTCTTTTTTAGTAGAACATCCAGAATGAGGTGTACCGAGTTTGGCGTGAAACATGTTTCTACTTAAAGATTTATCTAATAACATGTTACATGACATACGAAGGTATCAGTTCGATTCGTTGGTTAGAGCTTTTGATTTCTTTAGTTTAGATACAAATTGATTTGTTCTTATAGGGCCTAAAAATCGTGAATCATTACTATTAGTTGTATTATCTCCCATTAAATAGAATTCATTTTCTTTCAGTGTGATATTATTAAATTTTGCTTCTAATTCAACATATTTTAGATCGTTAGGAATATCTAAGTTTTTACCATTTATATAAACTGATTCACCTTCTAATTTTATATGTTCTCCAGGAAGTCCTATTACTCTGAAAATAAAGTAATTTTCAGGGAATTGGTAAGGGTTAAACACCATGATGTCAAATCTATTTACTTCATTATAATTTTTTGTAAGAGTGACTATAGACCCTTTCGTAATTGTCGGCTCCATTGAAGAGCTTTTCATCTTCATTTCGTGAGTGCTACAACTAGTAAAAAGAACTGATAAGATTGTGATAATTACTGTTTTCATATTTATATTAATTCTGCTCTAACGTCTAAACTGAGTTCGTACTTTCTATCTAAATTTTGACTCACAACGAAAGTATCAACTCCAGTTTCTTGTTAGCTCTTTTCTATTATTCTTTATTTTCTTTCAATTTTTTCTTTTTGTTTTCTTTCAATTTTTCATCCTGTATTTCTTTGATAGAATGTTGACTGAAAAACAAAGAGTTGAGTATAAACCAAAATGCTTTTTTAAGAGTTTTCATTATTATGAGCTAACGTCTAGGATGATTTGTACTTTCTATCTGAAATTTGACTCATAACGAAAGTATCAGATCGATCCGTTTGTTAGATCTTTTCTTTTTTACTGTTGATAATTAGACTAATTTTTCTTTTTATTTGCTGACTTCGCATCTACTTGGAATCGTATTCGATGCACAGTTTGCGTTTCTTCTGGTGAATTGCTGAGTTCGCATTTACTCAGCTTAATTCTGTGATTCCAAGAATAAAGTGAGTCGCTTTTTAAGATGCGAATTTCCATCAATTCTTATGAATTTTATTCTGATCTAACGTCTAGGATGATTTGTACTTTCTATCTAAAATGTGACTCATAACGAAAGTATCAGATCGATCCGTTTGTTATACGATTAATGCTGATCATTTTCTGTTTTATTTTTTTGGATGAGAATAATAAAACTAATAGAAATGATTATAAATATAATAGATGACCAATTCATTTTTTTGGATAAAACTATTACTTTATTTTCTCTAACTTCTTTTACTTCAATATTTGTATCTTCAGAAATAATAAGTTGTTTTTCATCAAAATTTTTATCTGCAATAATTCTTTGATTTTGAGATAAATTTATAAGATAAAAAAATATAATTATAAATGAACTGAGTTTTAAAAGAAGTTTTATATTTCTGAGGCTTAAATCAACTCTTAAATTAAAACTGAGATTCTTGACCCACTTTGTGAGAGAATAATTGTTTGATAAATCGTTCATTTTTATTACCGTATAACGTCTGGATTGAGTTGGATTCGAGGTACGAGAATCTCAACTCCGATCCTTGGTTAGGTATTAGTCATTTAATTTGAAGTGCTTGAGGAAATAATTAATTTCTTCTTGGTTAATAGAATAACCTTCTTTCATATTTTTTTTGAAGAAAATTATACACTGTTCAACAGAGTTATTGTTCATTAATACGATTTCTACACGTGGTTTTGTATCTATATCTCCAAATTGGATTCCATAAATATTTGGAGTTTTAAATTCTGAAGATTTAGTAAAATAAATATATACAGCCTCTTTTATTAAAAACATTTTTTCTAGTTTTTTATGTTCGGTATAATTTAGTAGGTAGGGGCCTATATTTGGATTAATATTACAAAGTTTTTTATATAATGTATAGTCATCATTCTCATCTAATATCTGATTATATACTTTGCCACCATAAAATTTATTATCCCATTGTCTAATTTCTTTAAATATCCCCTTAATTTTTTTGTGAAATGATATTATTAATCCTGTCTTTTTATCTTGATAAGATATTCTATTATCAAGTTCTGTTTTTATTTCAAGATTAGGCCAAGGAGATTTTACACTAAAAAATTTATTATTAATTTCTTTAGTTTTTTTTAGTGTTGGAACATTATCTAAATCTAATGTTTCCATTTTTATATTAATTATTTTTTGTGAATATTCGTCGTCATAGTTCTTTGCGCATGAACATAGTATGGAAACACATAAGAATGTGCTAATTACTGTAATAAAAGCAGTCGATTTTTTATTTTTCATTTTGTTCTTACCTAACGTCTAAACTGAGTTGTACTTTCTATCTAAAATTTGATTCATAACGAAAGTATCAACTCCAGTTTCTGGTTAGCTTTTTTATTTCTTTCCATTTTTTGATCACTCTTTTTTTATCTTTATTGTTCATATTTGAATTCCCAATTTCTGATAAAACTAATTCTGTAAGTGATCTAATTGATTTTTGTGTTTCTTTAAAGTTCTGTTCTAATTGTGATTCCATTCCACATGCTAGAATGTGTAACTCACAATCATCTTCTTGAGTTTTTGGATCTAATTCTTGGACGTATTTTCTTAAAACTGGTATGTAGTATAAAAATGCTTTTGTGCCCATGAACATAAAATCTTCTTGATAAAACTCAGGCTGTTTACAGAACTTTTTATATGCTTCATCTACAGTTAAGCCACCAAATTGTTTCCAAGCATGTTGGCCATCTAAGCAGCCCCAAGGGTCAAAATCTTTTTTTGTGGGTAAATAATGATTCATTTTTATTAATAGCTAACGTCCAGGATGATTTGTACTTTCTATCTAAATTGTGACTCACAACGAAAGTATCAGATCGATCCGTTTGTTAGTTTTTGTCTTTTATTTCTGATTTCTATATTTATAAAATTCTTTCATTTGAGATAATGAATTCAGATCTGATTTTGTTCTAAAATCATCTTACTTCAGATAATTCTAACTTCGTGCATCTGCGATTTATTTGGACTCTCATTTCTACAATTTGTTTTTAATTTTATTACAAACTAACGTCTAAACTGAGTTCGTACTTTCTATCTAAAATTTGATTCACAACGAAAGTATCAACTCCAGTTTCTTGTTAGTGATTTTAGTTTGTGTCTTCTTTTGGCTTAATAGCTAAAACAGTAAGTGTAAGTCCTAAAAAGAGTATGAACATATTTTGAGTGATCAAATCATCTGTGTTAATCTCACACTTACTATACCTTTTGTTACCATTACTATCATTACTGGTATGTGTTTCGTTGACCTTATACAGTAAAAATCCTCTATCTATATTTCTATATTTTGATGATGTTCGTGGAGGAAATAGAGTGTTGAGACAAAGTGCCACAAGTGTGATTATAATTACTTTTCTAGTTTTGTTATTCATTTGATTTTATTCAATTTTTTAGTTCACTAACGTCTAAACTGAGTTCGTACTTTCTATTTAAATTGTGACTCACAACGAAAGTATCAACTCCAGTTTCTGGTTAGTCTTTGTTTTTTTTAGTTAGCCTATATATGATTAATTGAAGAATCAATATAAAAGTTAATGAGAAATAGATGCGTTTAGTGAATTCTGAGGATACGATTTCTACGATAGTTGGATGCCTAATTAATCTCATTAATGGGATCGAAATTATTGTTGAATATAATATGTAGAATCCAATAATTATGTATGATTTTAATTTCGTTTTTTGTATCAAATAACTCGATATAAAGTAGGGGATTAGAATCAGTCCTATTATGTTTCCTAATGAATCTATTAATACATCTATCATCATGTGTGTTTGTTATTTTATTATTGACTAACGTCTAAACTGAGTTCGTACTTTCTATCTAGATTGTGACTCACAACGAAAGTATCAACTCCAGTTTCTTGTTATCTTGTTTTCTATTTCTTATCAAACCAATAACCCTTTCTCATATATGATGGATCTTTTTGACTGGTAATTCTCATCATGTTTGAAATAGCTCCATTAGCTCTTCCGTGATCTAATTTGGTTAAAAATCGTTCTACTTCGAGTTGTGTTGAATGGAGTATAATATCTAAATATTTTCTTTGTTCATTCAGATCTAATGCAGTTGCTTTCAGTTGAAATGGCGTGAATAAAGCAGCATGCAATAATGCAGCTCTGTGATCATCTCTTTGTAATACTTCAAAATCCTTTTCTTCTATTTCAATTTTAATATCAAAACTTATATGACCACTGTCTATATCAAGCTCTAATTCATATGCATCACCTGATTGAGATGCTTCCATTCTTAGATTGTGAAATGTAATATTTTTCATAAGATAACGTCTAAACTGAGTTGTACTTTCTATCTAAAATTTGACTCATAACGAAAGTATCAACTCCAGTTTCTGGTTAGACTATTTTTCTATTATTTTATATCCGTTTTCTTTTAAGAATTTAATGGCTTTATTTAGATCACCAAAGTAACAAAAAGGTTCATTTATTGTTACTCTTTTTCCTGTAGTTCGAATAATCATTTCAGATGATTCACCTCTTAAACTGAATGTGATATCTTTTATTTCGTTTTTTAATATTTGTTCTAATTTCTTGCCATCAGACCATGTTATTTCATTTGTGGAAATATGACCATGAGCTTTCCAAGGAACAATGAATTTATATAAACAAATTGTTGATAGAACTATCAAAAAAATAATTACATATATTTTTGAGTTACTAGTTCCATAGTGAAATACAGCAACGGCTCCCCAAAAGAATATTAATCCAATCATGAGTATGAAAGGTGTTCTTGTTGAATATTCGTTTTTAATCATATTTTGTGTATGTCTAACGTCTAAACTGAGTTCGTACTTTCTATCTAAATTGTGACTTACAACGAAAGTATCAACTCCAGTTTCTTGTTAGTATTTTTTCTATTTTCTATAGACGTCTTTTCTATGTTGAACTTTAATGACATGGATTTTTAGTTCACCATTTTCTACAGTGTAGATAATCCTGTAATTACCTTGTCTTACTCTGTAAAGATCATCATATCCACTTAATTTTATGTGGCCTTGAATAAATGGATCTTCAGCTAGTTCATCTATTTTTTCAAATACTTTGATTCGATCTTTGTTAGGTATTTTTCTTAATTCTTTTTCAGTATTTTTATGAAATAAAACAGTGTACTTACTCATTATTTAATCGTTCCAACATTTCTTTGTAGGAGATGAATCCACCATTTTTTCTTTCTTCAAAATCTCTTATATCTTCCAAGTCTTCGAGTAGTTCGTGTCTTAATGCTAAATCTACAATCTCAGAAATAGACTTTTCACACTCTAATGATTTAGCTTTTAATACTTTGTGTAGCTGGGGGTCAAAATAGACTGTTGTTCTTTTTGTCATTGTAGCCATGATAACATCCTTATATTGTTTACATATAATAAAACACTTTAATGCTATGATGTCAAAATGTTATGATGTTTTTGTGCCAACTAACGTCCAGGATGATTTGTACTTTCTATCTAAATTGTGACTCACAACGAAAGTATCAGATCGATCCGTTTGTTAGTTTTTGTCTTTTATTTCTGATTTCTATATTTATAAAATTCTTTCATTTACGATTCAGTCATTTGTCCGGTAAGTATCGCTAGATACTAAAAAAGTGTAGTGTCCCCTTATAAATTGTTCTACCAAAAAGCAAAAAATAAGGAGCACTACACCATGAGTATACAAATAGCGAACTCTCAAGAAAATCAAAGTCGTCGCTTATCTTTAAAAACAATGAACCAGCAAATGAGTCACTTGGCGGTTCATGGAGCGGGCCTAAGTCCCTGGGAAGCCAAAGAACTGGTTCGCATGATAGATGAGGTCTATTTTTCCTATAGCCAAAAGGAACTTAAAGAAGGTCAACTCAAGTACAACTGCGTCTCGACCAAGGAAGGTGCAGGTAAGGCACTCAAAGACTGTGAAATGATAAGCGTCACTCTAAGTGTATTCAGTGATTTTGACGAAGAAGAGTTGCCCAATAGAAAAAATAAACAACGGCAAGTTGTTCGCCGTCAGCGTAGGTTAATACGTTTGAGCGAAGAGGCTCGCGATCAAGGAGGTCTATTAAGCCAGGAGGATTTGGCCAAGCTGTTGATGTGCGATACAAAAACGATCCGACGTGATATCAAACACTTACAAGAGGAAGGTATTGTCATTCCGACGCGTGGCCAACAAAAAGATATTGGTCCTGGAGTTACACACCGTGAATTGGTCATTCGTCATTGGGTGGAAGGCAAAGAAGAAGTTGAAGTTGCGAGTGCTACAAAACATTCGATGGGCGCCGTTGAGAGTTACCTTCAAAAGTTTAAAGTTGCGGTTTACTTACGGGTAGGGAAGAGCTTCACTGACCATGAAATCGCGGTAGTTGCAGGAATCTCACAACGCGGCGTGAAGACATTCCTTAAGATTTACGACGAGTTTAAGAATAAAGATATGTTCAAACATCGTCTGGATGAAATCCTGCTTACAGGAGATGAATACTATAAGGAAGTTGGCGAAAAAAAAGACTCACTACTGTCGAATCTATCAAATCCCGTATGGAGCAGAGCATGAAGACGCATATTTCAGCGAATGAAGCAACTTACGGACCACAACAATATAAAACTTTTGCTGGAGCTTTAACAGCTTTTTTCTCAGAGGAGTGTCCGCAACTGGGAGGAATGAGGACTCGGCAAGTTTTGAGCTCAACTATTATCTCTATGGTCAATAAATTCTATCCCGAAACTTCTCATTTAAAACAGGGTCAGACGCCATGGGTGACCACTGACAAAAATGCGACTAAATCATACGGAAAAAAGATCAATCAAACACCTTTAGTGAGTGTTATCCTAGATTTAGTACGAGCAGAAGATATTCAAGAGCGCAAAGACGGTAAGAAGCTCAGAGACATAAAAAAGGAAGCTGTTGCAAGGATGCTCAAACAAAGTTATAAGCAAGGTGGCTGTATGACCTCGGTTGAATTAGCCATTCTTTTAAAGATCTCTCCACCAACTGTGGGTAAGTATATTAAAGAATGGGAACTGGAACACAATGAGGTCTTACCTCGAAGAGGTTCAATACATGATATGGGGCCAACTCTCACGCACAAAAAAATTATAATTGAAAAACTTTTCATAAAGAAACTCAGCGTTCAACAAGTAAGTCGTGAGACTTATCATTCATTCCAGGCTATCCAGCGTTATATCAGCAAATTTAAACAGGTTCTTATCTGTTATAAGAAGGGCATGAATATCAATGAGATCGCCAAAGTTATTGGAAATACACCCCGGTTAATCAAAGAATATGAAGCTATCATCTTGGAGTACAAAGACCGAGGGTTTGTTTTAGAGCAAATCATCAATACGGACGCAAAGGTGGACTCACAATACGAAACCATCGTCAATGACTTGAACTCTCAGAAAAACTAAATATCTGTACGTAAGGGGACAAATACACCTCACGGACAAATGACCTTATTTGAGATAATGAATTCAGATCTGATTTTGTTCTAAAATCATCTTACTTCAGATAATTCTAACTTCGTGCATCTGCGATTTATTTGGACTCTCATTTCTACAATTTGTTTTTAATTTTATTACAAACTAACGTCTAAACTGAGTTCGTACTTTCTATCTAAAATTTGACTCATAACGAAAGTATCAACTCCAGTTTCTTGTTAGCACTTTTTCGTTTCTATTTTCTATTTAAAAAATCCAATTCTTACGCCTATTGCTAAGAATGCATAAATACCGGATCCAATAATTCCAATTATTAATAAGAAATTCATTAATTTAAGTAACCTGAATAAATCTTCTTCTTTATCATAGGTATAAGCTTCACCCACTTTTTCCTTGAGTTTCTTTTTGTTTTTTTCAGAGTTGTTATCTATATATGTATAAATGAGAAATATAAGAATGATACTACTGAAAATCCATGCATCATTTTCTATGTGAATTGGTAATTGCATTATTTATTTTGTGCTAACGTCTAAACTGAGTTCGTACTTTCTATCTAAAATTTGACTCACAACGAAAGTATCAACTCCAGTTTCTTGTTAGGATTTTCTGTTTTTTATTATTTTGGATATAAGTGCGCTACTAGTAAAATATAACATTATAGATGCTATGATCCATTCATGTTGAATGCTAAAATAGATTGTCAGAATTAATGGTGTGCCTAGAAAAATAAAATCTCCCAAAAAACCATACTTTTTTTCTATTTGTTCTCCAATTTCTTCTGCTTTATATTTACGTTCGAGGAGGTAATAGGCAATTCCAATAATACAGATTACAATCCCTGAAATAGGGTTGAATCTAAAGTATGCACCAATGCCAACTAAGATTATAAAAGGACTTATTTTTATACGTGTTTTTAAGTTCATTATTTATATCCTAACGTCTGGATTGAGTTGGATTCGAGGTACGAGAATCTCAACTCCGATCCTTGGTTAGCTATTTTTCTTTTCAATTTCTATGTTTTCAGGTTCTTTATATGTTTTTAATAAGAAAGCATAAATGAGCGTTAAGATTACTAGAGAATGTAAGTAAATTAAGTTTCTGTGGATTAATCTATAAATGTTTAATTTACCTATTATATACTCTGTGGGACTTGAGTCTATTTTTGTGATTTTATATTTATTTTCAATTTTTATTTCATCATATTCTTTTGGAGATAAATATTCGTAGTGATAAGGAAGCTTTTTAAATTTCCATTCAACAATTTCGTCTTTATGTTTGAGTGGTAAATATGTTACTTGGTAAAAATATCTACTCCAATTTTTACTGACAACTAACCCCCATTTTGTTTCTCCTTTATGTTCTGCAATTTTCAAATCGACTATTCGATAAATGATTACCAGAAGATTAAGAATGATTGCAAAGAGTAAAAATTTTCTTTTCATTATTTTTTAGCTAACGCTCAGGATGAGCTGTGTAAGATTGATGATCGAATTGATGAACTTTGCGTAGCAAAGTCATCAGTTCGATCCGTTGGTTGAACGAAGCCGCCCTGCGGCAGGCTGTGCTTGTGTAAGTCATTTTCTCCTCTTGTCAAAACTTTCCTCGGTGCCTTTTAATTTGTAGTTTGGTCTTCTTTTACGGTAGTTTTTCTCTGTAGCTTATCAAGGACACAGTTTTGTGTTCTGGCTTAATTAAACGGAGAAAAATGATGAATGATTCATTCCAAAAATATTATAGAGCGATGCAATTGGAGCTTAAGCTCCAAGCTAAGGCAAAGAGTACAGTGGACAACTACTTGCGAGCTTTGCGTCGCGTCAATGATTTGATTGCTTCGCCTCTTGATCAACTTAAAGAAGAGGAGCTCAAGCTCTACTTTTCTGAATTGGTGGATACTTATTCCTGGAGCACGGTGAAGATGGATCGCTGTGCCCTAAGTTTTTTTTATCAATACGTGCTCAAGCGCGAGTGGAAATGGCTCGAAATTGTTCGTATCCCCCGAGTAAAATCCTTACCCGATATCCTCAGCCAAGATGAAACTTTACTGATTTTGTCTCATTTGGAAAAAGCTCGCTATCGAACTTGTCTCACAGCAATTTATTCCATGGGTCTACGCATCAGCGAGGGTGTGAGAATTCAAACGGGCGACATTTGCAAGGATCGCATGCGTTTACATGTGCGCAATTCCAAGGGCTACAAAGACCGTCTCGTTCCCTTGCCCCAAGTGACTTACCAGATGCTAAGGGATTACTGGGTGATACACCGCAATCCGCTACTGCTATTTCCGCGTTATGCCGGGAAAAGTCGTAGCAATTCCAAAACGACTTTGCACATGGATAAGGGCGGGGTGCAGTCGGCCTTTAAAGCGGCTTTGGCTGATAGTGGCCTCGCCAAACAGGTGTCGGTGCATTCCCTGCGTCATTCCTATGCAACACATTTGGTGGAAGCGGGAGTGAACTTGCGAGTAATTCAAGAAATCCTCGGTCATAGTTCTCCGGCAACCACGGCGATTTACTCTCATTTATCAAAACCCGTGATACAGGACTCCGATGGCATGATCAACAAATTGATGCAGCGCCTAGGAGCTCTGCGATGATGGATTTAGTCGAGCTCAGCGAAAGATATTGGGACGAGCTGAGTTCGACACTTGATCAGGATCAGAGACGCGCTTTTAAGGCTATGATGAATTGCCGTCAGCAGAGTGCAGGTGGATCTTACTATGCCTGCACGAGTTGTGGACATGTTCATTATCACTGCCGATCTTGCGGAAACCGCTTCTGTAGCCGTTGCCAAAACCATCGGGCGAGCCAGTGGCTTCATCGACAAAAACAGCGTCTCTTGCCATGTCCTTACTTCATGGTGACCTTTACTCTGCCGAGCTCTTTGCGTGCCATTCCAAGATGGCGACGAAAAGAGATGTTTGATGCCTTGTTCATGGCCTCAAGTCAAGCTCTCAAAGAGATGTGTAAAGATCGTCTTGGTGGTGAATGTGGCATGATTGGCGTTCTGCATACCCATGGGCGAGACTTGTGCTATCATCCTCATATTCACTACATCGTTCCCGGGCTCGTACTCAATAGTCAGGAAAAGCTCTTACGAGTGATCAAGAAAAATTATCTCGTCAACAATAAAGCTTTAGGCGCATTGTATCGTGGTAAATTTCTCGCAGCCTTAACTGAGCACAAAATTGGCTTCCAATCCTCGCTTTATGCAAAAAAGTGGAATGTGGATTGCCGAAGTGTAGGCCAAGGGCTTCATGCCCT
>NZ_ABCK01000042.1 GCF_000170755.1 Lentisphaera araneosa HTCC2155 | reverse complement strand
GAGTAATTTATAGAGGAAATAAATTGGTGTCAATACAAAAAAGTGGACAAAGCGTATGAATTTACCATTCGATTGCACACAAAGAGCAGTTAATGCCTGAGCCAATGCCAAGTAAGGCGATTTTGTGACCTTTTTGTAAATGTCCAGCTTCGGCGGCTAGGGCGGTTGTGGCGGGTAGGCTAGCTGAGCCACAGTTACCTAATTTGTCGAAGGTTTGGAAGTCTAAGTCTGTGTTGAGCCCAAGGCTTTCGAAAAGCAGGCGCGTATGTGCAGAGCCAACTTGGTGTGTGCAGCAACGATCAAAATCTTCAACTTTCCATTGAGTCTCTTCTAGGAATGCGGGCCAGGCTTTAGTTGCTGTGTCTACACCTGCGACCAGCAGAGCTTCTGAGTCAGTTTGCATGAGCGGCCCATTCGAGGAGCTGTTGTTGTGCCCACCTTGGCAGAGGTCGTTTTGTTTGGTGTTTGAATAAGAGTTTATCGCTAGGAGTTTGTGACTCTTTTCTTTGTCAGCAAGATCTTCATGAGAAAGCATGACGGCTGCCGCGCATGATCCAATAGTTAAGGAAGCAAAGTGTGGTTTGAAATCCTGGCGTCTTAAGTGTTCTTGGCTATTTAAATGATCGATCGTTTGCTTGAGTAGTGGGAAGCCGATTTCGCCAGAAACGAGAAGTCCTCGTCTAATAGTTCCGGCTTCAATCATATCTGCAATGACTTTCATGCCAGTGATGACGCCTAGGCATGCATTGGAGATGTCGAAGTTTAAAGCGTGAGGCTGTAGATTGAGTAAGTTGTGGACAACGCTAGCGGTAGCGGGTTCAAGGAAGTCTCGGCATACTGAGCAGTGAATGACAATGTCGATTTCGCTTTTATCGACACCTAAATCTGAAATGAGTTTTTCTGCGGCTTCTGCAGAAACTTGGCTAGGTCTCTTTTCTAGAGGCCAGTAGCGACGTTCTTTTATACCTGTAAACATTTCGAGTCGCCCTTTCGATAGATTGAGTTTATCGTAGGCGGGGCGAAGCATGTCCTCTACTGCTTCAGAAGTGAGGATTGAGTCAGGGATATGGGCTTTGAAGCCGTCGATTTTTACTTTGTTATACATCTAGATAGAGGGCTGATTTTTGAGACGGCGAGTAGTATAATGTTTAAAACTGCCCTGTCAACAGCTCAGTATCTTGGAAGAATGTGCTTTATAAAGTTGTATTAGTATTAAGTTGGCGATATTCTTATGTTTTATTGAATGAACAAGTACATAAATTAGGATAAAATTTTGCAAGCTAAGACAAAAGATAAAGCGCCTTCTGCTCGCATAGTTATTACTGGTGTGGGACTAACGTCTCCCAACGGAAATAACTTGCAAGAATACCGTCAAAACCTTTTAGACGGAGTGTCGGGGATAAGTGACTATAATATAAGGTATATAGGTGATACTTTTGCTGGAGCCTGTGACTTTGATAAGCTTAAATATCAGACAAAAAAAGAACTTCGTGTCGGTACACGTGCAGGTTCAGTTAGTATTTATTGTGCTGGAGAATCTTTAGCAGATGCAGGTTTAGATTTAGAGTCAATTGATCGTTCGCGAGTTGGTGTGTTTGTCGGTACAACGGAGCACGGAAACGTTGAGACTGAAAACGAAGTTTATAATTTAAGTAAATTTGATTACGATGTGAAATATTGGACGCATCACCATAATCCAAGAACTGTTGCAAATAATCCAGCTGGTGAAGTTACAGTTAAGTTTGGTCTCACGGGGCCGCATTACTGTTTAGGTGCAGCTTGTGCAGCTGGTAATGTGGGTTTGATCAATGGACTACAACAGTTGCTCTTGGGTGAAGTTGATGTAGCTCTCGCAGGTGGTATTTCTGAGAGTATTCATACATTTGGTATTTTTGCTGCGTTTAAGAGTCAGGGGGCTTTGGCCGAGAATGAAGTTGCTGAAAAAGCGAGTCGTCCTTTTGATGTCGATCGCAATGGTATTGTGATTTCTGAAGGTGGAGCGCTTTACACTTTGGAACGCTTAGATGATGCCTTGGCACGTGGCGCCAAGATTTATGGTGAGATAACGGGTTATCACATTAACTCTGATGCAACAAATTTTGTTTTACCAAATAACGAACGCCAAGCTCAATGCATGAATAAAGCTTTAGGTAAAGCGGGGCTCTCGGCACATGACATCAACATCGTAAATACTCACGCAACCGGTACGAGTGCGGGTGACATCCAAGAATCGAAAGCCATTAACGAAGTTTTTGGTTCCTCAGCGACAACCTATGTGAATAATACGAAAGGCTTTATTGGTCACGCTATGGGTGGTGCAGGTGCCTTGGAGTTGGCAGGTAATTTATTATCTTTCGAAGATAACAAGGTGCATGCTTGTATGAATGTTGATAATGTCGATCCTGAATGCGCAGTGAATAATCTTGTTACCAAGGAGCCAATTCAATTAGAGTCAGTAGATCACATTCTTAATAACTCCTTTGGGATGTTAGGGATCAATTCTGCTTTGATTGTGAGTCGTTTTTTAGACTAATGATTTGCTTGATGTATAAGATCGGATTATATTCGGCATCTTTACAAACTTAACATTAGTTAAAATATAAATAATTTTGGAGTCGTTAAATGACAAATGAAGGTATTGCGCAGGCAATCATTGACATTATAAAAGATATTGTGCCAGACGAAGATTGCAGCAATATTGATCCAGCAGTTGCTCTTAGAGATCAACTTGAATTGGATTCTATGGATTTTTTAGATATTGTTATGGAACTTAGAAAACTCTACAACGTAGAAGTTCCAGAGGCTGATTACGGTGAGCTTGCAACTCTTGATAGTTGCGTTGCTTACCTCGAGCCAAAAATGAAAGATATTTAATTTGAATAAAGCTTTCGATTAGGGGACTTCTTAGTCCCCTTTTTTATTTCTTATGACTTACGATACAATTATTATTGGTGCAGGTATGTCCGGCTTAGCGGCAGGCATTCGTTTAGCACATTACGGTAAAAAGGTTTTAGTGCTTGAAAAGCATGCGATTCCTGGTGGCCTTAATTCGCATTTTTCTAAAGATGGTCGTCGTTTCGACGTAGGCCTTCACGCCATGACAAACTTTGTTAAGCGTGGCCAACGATCAGCTCCTTTAACGAAGCTCTTACGTCAGCTTCGGATTCCCTATGATGATTTAGACCTAATCGAACAGAGCTATTCCGCCATTGATTTTCCAGAAAATAAGATTGCCTTTGGCAACTCTTTTACGATGATGGCAGACGAAGTAGCCCGTGAGTTTCCCGATGAAGTGGATGGTTTCCTGAGGCTAGTTGAGCACGTGAAAACTTATGATGATGTCTCACTTGATGCCAAATACGTTTCCTCACAAGACGTTGTTGCGACCTTTGTGAAGTCAAAAGTTTTAAGAGATATGATTTTTTGTCCAGTTATGTACTACGGCAGCGCAGTTGAAGATGATATGGATTTCTCGCAGTTTTGTATCATGTTCAAAAGCTTGTATTTAGAAGGCTTTTGTCGCCCCAGAACGGGTGTGCGTCACTTGCTAAGGATTCTGCGCAAGAAATTACTTGATAATGGAGCTGAAGTCCGTATGAAGACGGGCGTGAAGCAGATCTTGCGTCACAATAATAAAGCTATAGGTGTTGAGCTTGAGAATGGGGAAGTACTCAAGGCAAATAATGTTTTGTCTTCTGCGGGTTATGGTGAGACCTTAAAGCTATTACAAGAAGATGTTCCTCAGGGAGTCGCTGGCGAGCTCTCTTTTGTTGAGTCCATACTAGTTTTAGATACCCCAGTGAAGGACCTTGGTTTAGAAGAGACGATCATTTTCTTCAACCGTGAAGAAGAGTTTAAGTACCGTAAAACTCCAGATCCCTATTCCTGTAAGTCAGGTGTGATTTGTATGCCAGGGAACTTTGATTACGCCGATCAAGTGGAGCGCGAAGGTTTGGTTCGATTCACTTCTTTGGCGAATTATTACCTTTGGAAAGACATGGATCAAGCAACATACGCTCGTACGAAACAGGAGTTTGTCCAAGAGCAGATTAATACATCTGGCTTTGGTGATAAAATTCGCGACCGCGTTGTTTACACCGATGCTTTTACACCGCTAACAGTTAAGAAATTCACCTCGCATATCAATGGTGCGATCTATGGCTCGCCGATTAAAGTTAAGTCGGGTGAGTTGCCAACAGAAAACCTCTACCTTTGTGGTACGGATCAAGGATTTTTGGGTATTGTGGGGGCCTTGTTATCTGGCATTTCAATCTCCAACAAGTACTTGCTGCTGTGATCAAGAAATTATTTGATCCAGAGGGGAGACTCTATAAGATCACCCTTAATATCTTTTGTGCTTTTTTTAGTGTATGGATGTTTACTGTACGACGTGAGTTTATCGGTAATGTATCTTGTTTAGACGATGATGACGAATCCTTTATTATTGCATTTTGGCATAATCAAGTATTAGCCTTGTCTTATGTTTTTGAACGCGGTGTGTGTGAAAAGAGTACAGGTATGGCTTCTAAATCTCGTGATGGACAAATGATTTCCGATATTATGATAAGTCGCGGATTTTCGGTAATTAGAGGCTCAGCGCAACGCAAGAAAAAAGATAAAGGTGGGGCGGTTGCTTTTATTAAATCTCTAAAGGTCTTACGTGAGCCTAATAAGCTGATGTGTATTGTTCCAGATGGACCAAGAGGTCCCATTTATGAAGCTCAGCCTGGCGTGATGATGTTGGCGGTTAAGTCACAGAAAAAATTAGTGCCAATTGGTGCTCGTTATTCTGCCTCATTTAAATTGCCCACATGGGATAAGCTTTACATACCTCTACCGTTTTCGAAAATGACTGTGGAGTTTGGCGAGGGTTTAGTTTTTGAAGAGAATACTGAAGCCTCCAAGCAAGAGTTTACTCAAGCTCTTAATAAGATTAGTCAGCTCAAATAAAGAGATTCTAAAAAATTCATCAAAATAGATCTGATTTATTACTAATAAAGATTGTGTTTTAAGGTGAAAGTTTTTATTCTATTTAAGGATTATGTTATGAGAGCGTATTTCATTATTAGGATGAAACTTTGGGTGGTTAGAAAATGTCACAATCAGAAAAAAATGAGCACTTACTCGACGAGGCACGTGTCTATGAAGCCGTGTTAATTAATTTGCCTCACGATGAGTTTGCTTTGAATCGCTTAGTGGAGATTTATACAAAATGCGGAGATGCATCTAAAACGACTGAATTTAAGCAAAGATTAGAAATTGCTCGTCAAGGCGAACTCGATATTGAAGATTTCTATGGATCCAATTCAAGAAATAAGACTGGGTCTTTTTTTCGAAATCACTCAAAAATTCATGAACTCATATCGCTTTGCAAGAAAGAAGAAACAAAATTTTTTAAATCTCGCATCAGTGAGTGGAGCGATATTCGACCTCATCTTGATTTTCTAATTCGCCTCAAAGAAGCAGGAGCTTTGGATTCGTCTAGTTATGTAGAGCTTTGCCGACATTTCATGAATACAAGAAATGAAAAGAAAGACTCCCATTGGAAAGGCGTTGTTAGTCATCTGCCCGACTGTGATCGTTTAAATTATTCTGACGTATTAGAGGCTCTAAAGTGTATGAGTACTATGGAATATGTTGATTTAACTGAATTTCATTACTCAAATGAGCTGGAACTACTCCCTAAAAAATTGATATCTCATTGTGAACTGCTTATATTTTCTGTAACTAAGTCAGAAGTGAGTGTCGCAATGTTGAATCCGTTTAATGAAGTAGTGAAAAAAGTACTAAGGGATTACTTCACTCTACCAGTAAAATTTTATCTTACGGACGTTCAGTCCTTCAATACTTTTGCTAAAGGGAGTTGATATGGCAGTAGTAAATTATGCAAAAAAAGAAATTCAGTTTAAGATTGTTTATTATGGTCCAGGCTTATGCGGTAAAACCACAAACCTGCAAATAGTTCACGAAAAGATGCCCGGAGATGCCAAAGGGAAAATGTCTTCTTTGGCAACGAGTCAAGATCGAACTTTGTTCTTTGACTTCCTGCCACTTAAATCGGATGCAATCGAAGGCTACACAACAAAATTTCAAATGTACACAGTGCCAGGTCAGGTGAAATACAATAGTACGCGTAAGCTCGTGTTGAGGAATTGTGATGGCGTTGTTTTTGTGGCCGATTCACAAGTGAAAAAGATGCCTGAGAATATTGAGAGTTTACAGAATCTTGACGAAAACTTGAAAGAGCAGGGCAGCTCTATAGACGAGATGCCATTAGTTTTTCAGTACAATAAACGCGATATGAAAAACGTGGCTCCAGTAGAGTACATGGATTTTCTGATTAACAATGGTCCTATTCGCATGCCGGTTGTGAATGGTGTCGCTTGTGATGGTGAAGGTGTTTTTGATACTCTTAATGCCATTTCTAAACTCGTTCTCCATGATTTTATCCAAAAGAAAAACCAAGGATAAATCATGGCCTATGAATTAAACCAAGCTGAATGTTTGGAGCTCCAGGCTAAACTCGACGAATTTTTACGTTTATCGGATTCGAGCTCAACTCTTTTGTGTGATAAAGGTGGAGCAGTACTAGTGGATTCCGGAAGTGAAGCCGAAAATGATTTAATGGCAGCATTAACAGCAGGTTCTTTTGCTGCGACTCGTGAGCTTGCAAGAACTGTAGGGGAAGAAGACTTTGAAGCTGTTTATCACCAAGGTGGCAATCGTAGCCTATTTATTGCAGGAATGTGTGAAGAAGTTATTTTATTGGCAGTTTTTGAGCAAGAGAATTCTCAGGTTGGTTTAGTGCGAATGATGGCGAGGAAATTGCGCCGTGAAGTGAATCACGTTTTGGCTAAAATGGCCAATAAGCAAGAAGTTGTAGCCGAAGACCCAACAGTGAGTTTCGTTTTAAAGAAATGAACTAAAAGGCTGACTCGAACCCAGCTTCTTGAGACTCTCCGAAATATTCTCTTGTGTACAATGCCAAGCAGCAACACGCGTAGCCACTTTACCACATTCTTTCAGGCTCAATTTATTTGCGAGTCCCGCAATAAAAGCTCCATGAAAGACATCTCCTGCACCATTGCTATTGAGTACCTTTACTTTTTCAGCAGGGAATGAACCTAGATCTCCATCAAGAGAATATTTAGCACCCTCAGCACCCATAGTGATAATGATTTGTTCATATGTCTCTTTTAGTACTGAAAAGGCATCTTCAATATTGTCTTTCCTAGAATGATGAAGAGCAAACTTTTGAGAGCCGATAATGATATCAGCATGCGGTAAGATTCTCAGTACACCAGGGTTTGCGGAGCCCGCATCAAGAATGACTTGACTTCCTAGTTTTTTTAAATCCATAATGAGCTCAAAACAGCAGTCGATATAGCGCCCATCCACAAGAATGTATTGAGGAGGTGTTGAGACCTCTAATTTCAGGGGGCGTACATTTTTTGCGAGTGACGCAATAACGCTACGTTCACCAGTAGAACTCACGAGGATCGTGGCATGAGGTGTTTGATCTGTTTCTAATTCTATAAGGCTATGTGACTTAAAATGACGTTGTTTGTTGCGAATAAAGTCACCAGGATAATCTTTGGCAATAGCGCTGATCAGTACCGTGCTTAAGCCTAAATGATTAGCAGTTAAAGTGCCTATGCATGCTGGGCCACCTAAACTTTCACTCGAATGGTGAGCTTCTATTTTTTCATCAATTTGAGGATGAGAATCAATATACAGAGAGCTGTCGAGAACGCTTAGACCTATGCCCAGTAAATGACAAGAAGGGAGGATCATTTTTTTTGATGAGCACGAATAGGGCGGATCTTCTCGCGTTTCTTTTTCCATTCGACTATATCTTTTTTTAAAACTTCAATCGCCTTAATAAGTTGTGGATCACGATTTGCACTTAGATCTCCAGCTTCGGGCCAAATGAGATAATCGGGTTTGGCACCATTGAGTTCCATGTCTAAGCCTGTGTCAGCTAGATACCAGCCGCGCATGGGGAGGCGGAAACGGTGCTTGTTAAGGATTTTACTTCCCCATGTGGAGATTACCCCACCAGCGCTTGGTACGCCAATAACTTGGCCTCGATTAGTGGTTTTGACTGCATGAGTAAAAATTTCGGCATTGCTGAAACTATTTTGATTGCAAAGAACAACAATCGGTTTTTTCCAAGGAGTGTAAATACTGCGATTATCTGGATAACCTACTTGGTGATCGCGGGCTTGGCAAAAAGCATGATCTGGTTGTGTCAAAATTGTCATTAAGTGATCTGCTGTACTTCCGCCAGCATTGTCTCTCACATCAATCACGATACCGTCTTTGCCATAGGCTTTTGAATAGAGTTCGTCGTGGAACTGATAGAATGAATCGAAGTTCATTTTATCGATATGTAAGTAAGTGATTTTATCATCGCTCAAAGTTTCAGTCTTTTTAGTTAAACGATCGACCATTTCTTGGTCGAGTAGAGCGCGAGTTTTATCGGGGTTAATACTCTCGATAAGGTGGTCTTTGACTTCCCCAGTCGAAGTCTTGATTTTAATATGAATACTCTGGTGATCTAAACCGGTGAGTAATTTGTCTAAGTTGCTCTTGTCATTAACTTCGGTGTAGTTTAATTCGAGGATGTGATCGCCCGTTTGCAGATCATACTGAATATTAGCTGCTGGAGACTTAGGGATCAGTTCACCGATGAAAAGTTTTCCGTCTTTACGTTCAAAACGCAGTCCCGTGTGAGCGGTAATTAAACGTTTAGGTACAGGAGGATAACTGGCATTAGGAGAGAAACCTAAATGTGAGGCGTTGAGCTCGCCGACCATCATGTTGATGGCAGTGCTCAGACGCCAAATATTACTCGCTTCACGAGCGGCAGGGGCGTATTTCTCATAAACGTTTTCCCAGTTTAAATTATTCATGTTGGGGTCATAGAACTTCTCCTTGAGTAGGCGCCAAGAGTGAGAGAAAATTAAATTATTTTCAGTCTCTAAATTAACCGTATGGTAAAAGTTATACTCAAATTTTGATGTCTTTTTACGACTCATTACAGCCGCTTTACCGTAAGCAATGGAAGAGAAGTAGCCCTTTTTCTTGAGTGGCTTAATGGGGAAGTTTTTTGTCGTGTTAAAAGTTAAAAAACTATAAGATTTCTCTTCGAGGTCGATTTTATAAATAGCATCAAAAGTGTAGGTGCCTTTGCTGCCTTTTTTATCAGAAATACAAATGAGTGAATCGGAATCTTGTGAGAACAAAGGACGACTCTCATTACTGCCAGTACGACGAATATGATGAGTTCTTAAATGTATATTCTTCCAATCATAGACGATTTCATCTTTGTCATCTTCTTTGCTTTCAGTTTTTTCTTCCTCTACAGCTTCTTGTTCGGAGGCCTCAGCTAAATCTTCATTTTCCTCTTTTTCACTTTCGCTAGTGGGGTCTTCATTTTTATCTTTACTTTCATCTTCATTTTTGCTTGCCTCGTTTTCCTTACCTTCTTCTTTATCTTCCTCGTCTTTTTTTAGAGGCCGTTCGTCTTTCATGTGTTTGAGGGCATCTTTGTATTTGATTTGGCGAGGGCTGATTTCATAGTCTTCACCTTTGAGGTAGACGAGTATAATGTCACTGTCATTGCGTGATCGATCACTCACGTAAGCAATCATAGACCCATCTTTTGACCAAGTAGGGGAACGATCTGACGCGGGATTTCTAGAGATGTTAATCGCTTTTTGGGAAGCATCGGAGGGAATGACAAAAATTTCACTATTATAGTTTTCGTTGGGGCAGGAATAAATAAACCATTGGCTATCGGGGGACCAAGAATAATCAGGCTCCATCCAAGTGTTGGTGATTTTTTTTCTAATACCTTTTTCAATCTCGTATGTCCAAAGGCTTCCATCACCACTCACAAAGGAAAGACGTGAATCATCTGGTGCAATATTTAGATCCTTGATACTACCTTTGTATGAGTAAACCTCACTAGTTTCAAAGGCGTGGTTTTGCCACCAATACTTTTCTTTGTCAGCTCTCTCAACCTGCATGATAGTCATGTCCTGTCCATTATCTTTGAGGTAGAATATTCTTTCAAAATCATTTGAGAAAATGGGTTCTATGCAAAAAGAGTCTTTGTCGCTGATGCGAATCGGTTCACAAAATTTACTGTCGCTCACGTAGATCAGGCCATCTTCAGCAAAAGTCATTTCTAAGCCATCCATGCTAACATCAAAGGTGTCGATACCCTTAACTTGGCGATTCTCAGTCTTGTTTCTATTTAAATCTTCCTGTGTATAGATTTCGAGTTTCTTCGCCTCTTTTTGACTTTGATGTTTCCATGTATATAAATCAAAGAGTCGACGCCAAGAGAGGGTGCTGCCATCACTCGAGAGGCTAATGTTTAAAATGTGTTCGCCCTCGCCACTGTAGCGTAATAGACTCTTTTTCTTTTTGAAATCGTAAAACATCAAGTCATTGCAAGCACTCTCGTCTGAGAGGTAAAAGAAGCCCTTGCCATCCGCCGACCAAAGCGGGGTGCGGTTGTTCCATTCTTCGTGAATGATTTTTGTGTACTGCTGAGTTTCGGAGTCGTATAACCAGATTTGCGAAGCCTGCGAACCGCGATACGCTTTGCGATAATTTTGTGAGCCTTCGCGAGTAAAAAGGATTTTTTTCTCATCAGGGGATAAATTGAATTCACGCATGCGTGAGTTGAAAATGAGTTCTTCAGTTTCCTGGCTTACGGTATCTAATTTATAAGGTAGGCTACCTTGGCGAGGGACGAAAAGTTTTCTATTTGAGTTGTAGGCGAGGCTCTTGTTATCTCTGAACCATTGCAGCAAGCGATAACCTTCTGAATTGAAGCTGACTTGCTTAGCGGGGCCACCCACGGTTGGCATAACAAAAAGGTAGGTTGGGCCTAGGCGGTTGGACTCAAAGGCGATTTTTTTACCGTCGTGTGAAAACATGGGACGATAATCAAGGCCTTTGCTCTGGGTCATTCTTTTCGCGAGACCACCCTCACTAGAACTTATCCAAATGTCGTCGTTCCAAGAAAAAATAACTTGGGAACCATTGGGCGATAAGCTCGGGGAGTAGGGGATGTCAATTTTTGTTTGTGCATTGATGCAGAGACAGAAAGAAAGTGCGATCACAAGATGTTTAAACATAGGTCCATAACCAAGTTAATTTTTTAAGTTCTTTCAAGGTAATTCCTCAGATCCCTGATAGCAAAAGGTCTGAGGCTTCACTTGAGTTTAATTATTTAATTCCTGAATGACGTAAAAGGGCTTCGCTTTTGGGTTCACGACCACGGAAATTTTTAAAGAGGATAGCGGCTTCTTCTTCACCACCGCGTTCCAAAATTTCTTTGAGGAATTTTTTGCCAGTTTCAGAATTGTAAATGCCCTCATCTTCGAATAGAGAATAAGCATCTGCAGAAAGCACTTCGGCCCACTTATAGGAGTAGTAGCCAGCTGAGTAGCCGCCCGCAAAAATGTGTGAGAAGGCATTTTGGAAACGATTCCATTCAGGAGTATTCAGAGGGGCGGTTCTTTGGCGAACGTCATTTAAGAGTTCTTGAGTACTAGCAAAATTATTTTTAGCAGACTCAATATGCAAACTGAAGTCAAAATAAGCGAATTCGAGTTGGCGCATCATGGCGAGTGCTGAGTTAAAGTTTTTCGCATCGAGTAAGCGTTGGATCTTATCGTCGGGAATGACTTCGCCAGTTTCGAAGTGCTCAGAAAGTGAGCGGATGACATCTTTTTCCCAGCACCAGTTTTCCATGATTTGAGAAGGAAGTTCCACGGCATCCCAAGCGACACCATTGACACCTGCGATGCCCGCAATATCAACTTTGGTGAGCATGTGGTGAAGACCATGACCAAATTCGTGAAAGAGAGTGGTGATTTCGTTGTGAATAAGAAGTCCGGGCTGCCCCTCGGATGGAGGCATAAAGTTACAGACTAGGTAGCAAACGGGAAGTTGGAGTTCACCTTGAGAATTCTTGTGGCGAGATAAGCAGCCATTCATCCATGCACCACCGCGTTTATCGGCGCGAGCATAGAGGTCAAGGTAAAAAGCCGCAATGGTTTCGCCATTGCGTTCGATATTGTAAACGCGAACGTCGTCTTGCCAGACATCGGGCTTATTTTGAGCTTCGGAAATCTGGATATCGTATAAGTTGCCGGCAAGTTCAAAGAGACCCTTCATGACTTTATCTATGCTAAAGTAGGGGCGTAATTCTTCTTGATTGAGCTCGTAGAATTCCTGACGCATTTTTTCTGAATAAAAGCCCAGATCCCAAGCTTGTAAGTCACCCTCAAAGCCATTGTTTTTAGCGTATGCTTTGACGGCTTCAATTTCTTCTTTTGATTGCGCTTGTGATTTATCGATGAGCTGATCAATGAAGCCTAAAACTTGCTCAGGTGATTCGGCCATTTTAGTGTAGATGGATTTTTCGGAGAAATTATTAAAATCGAGAAGCTGAGCGGCTTCTTGTCTGAGTTCGAGAATGCGTTTGATAGTTTCTGTATTATCGTACTTGCCTGCATTTGGCCCCACTTCTGAGGCACGAGTTGAGTAAGCAAAGTAGATTTCTTCACGGCGTTTGCTACTCTCGCCATAAGTAAGCAAGGGTTGGAAAGATGGGAAGTCGAGAGTGAAGACCCAGCCTTCGAGTTCTTTGCTCTTTGCGCAAGCAGCGGCGGCATCAATGACATTTTGCGGGAGGCCCGCTAAATCTTTTTCATCTTCAATATGCAGGTGATAGTTTTGCGTGGCATCTAAAACTTGATTGGAGAACTTGGTGCTGAGACTAGAAAGTTCTTTTGCGATTTCCGCAAAGCGTTTTCTCTTTTCTTCTGGCAAGGCGATCCCCGAGAGTTTGAAGGAACGAATACTATTTTTTATAAGAGTTTGTTGGCCGATGGAGAGCTTCTCGAATTCCGCTGATTTTTGCAGAGAATCTATGGCTTCAAAAAGTTGAGTGTTTTGTCCCAGTTCGGTATAAAACTCAGAGATTTTTGGTTGGGCTAAATTATAAGCCTCACGGAGTGCGGGACTATTTTTAACGGAGTGTAGGTGCGAGGCGATTCCCCAAATCTTACCGAGCTCGACATCCATGTCTTCGAGGGGAAGCATTAAATTATCCCAAGTGAAATGACCTTGCTCGAGTAGTTGTTGGATATCTTTTCGTGCGGAAGCTAAAAAGTCATCGACTTGCTGGTTAAGTTGGCTCGCATCAAAGCTTGAAAATGAGGGAAGATTGTTGGGAAGTTGACCCATTGAAGTACTCCTAAAAATTTGATTTCATTAAACTTGCGTGTTTTTCTTTGAATCTCAAATCTTGGGAATAGAAAAAGCCCGAATCTTATGGGATGATTCGGGCTTGGGATTTTTAGCCAGCTATAGGGCTTTCCTTAGCGAAAATGGCTTCGGCATAAAGTATGGGGTCAAATGGTTGGAGGTCTTCGGGGCTTTCGCCTAAGCCAACAAAGTGGATCGGGAACGTATGCTCATCTTTAATGGCAACAACGACGCCACCTTTTCCAGAGCCATCGAGTTTGGTAACGGCGAGGCTCGTGACTTCACAGGCTTTGCCAAATTCTCTCGCTTGAAAGAGGGCATTAGTTCCTGTAGAACCATCCACAACTAAAACAGTTTCGTGGGGAGCTTCGGGGAAGTTTTTGCGAATGACGCGAAGAATTTTTGGAAGTTCTTCCATAAGGTCTTGGCGAGTGTGTTGGCGACCTGCCGTATCGATAATGAGGTAATCAACATTTTTGGCTTTTGCAGACGCGCAGGCATCATAGGCAATCGCGGCGGCATCAGAACCGTGTTGACCTGCAATCACCGGGACGTCGATGCGTTTTCCCCAGTGCTTGAGCTGTTCAATCGCAGCCGCACGGAAAGTGTCGCAAGCGGCCAAAAGTACAGATTTGCCATCTTGTTTGAGTTTGTAGGCTAACTTGCCCGTAGTCGTAGTTTTTCCTGCGCCATTAACACCTACCATGAGTAAAACTGTAGGGCCGTTCGTGTTAATATTAAGGGGGCGATTATCGTCTTCTAAAATTGAAGTGATTCGAGTCGTGGCAATATTGATGATGTCTTCGGAAGTCTTAATCTCGCCCAAGTTATAGGATTCTTTAATGTCAGCAATGATTTTTTGCGTGACAGATACACCCAAGTCAGCAGAAATGAGGGCAGCCTCAAGTTGACGGTAAGTATCTTCATCCCATTTTTCCACATTTGAAAAAACTGATTCAAATGATCGAAAGAGTGCGGTTTTAGTTTTTTTAAGTCCCTTTTTAAAGACGTCAAAAATACCTTTCATTTTTCCATTTCCTCTGGACGGAGTTTGCGTGCAAGCGTGTCACCAATACCGTTAACGAATTTAAATGAATCGGTGTTACCGAATGTTTTGGCGAGCTCGACGGCTTCATTAACAATGACGACGGGGTGATTGCTTTTGATTTCCATGAGTTCGAAAACGGCGATGCGAAGCACGTTACGGTCAGTTGTCGCCATGCGATCAATTTTCCAGTTTTTGGCTTCTTCAGTAATATAGGCGTCAATTTCTTTCACCTTATCAAGCACACCTTGAATGATTTCTCGTGCAAAAGCAAAGCCTTTGCTAGACTCGTGTTCGTTGGGTGCAGAAGGGGCATTTTCTATTTGGTCGATAAATAAAGCGAACTCCTCTTCTTGGAATTCAAGCTTGGCAATATCGCTCTGATAAAGGTACTGGAGGGCCCACTTACGACCCAGGCTACGCGGGTTGCGTTTAATCTTCTTACTCATAGTCTGTCAAAAATCTCTGGTTTCTTAATTTCGCGCTAGTATACACTAATAGGAAAAAAAGGCTAGACAGAGAAAAATAATTTTTTTATTTTCCAAGAAACAAAGAGTTTATGACGAAAAGCCTCGATAATTCACGAGCTAAAGAAGAGAGCAAAGATGACAAAATCTTGGCTTGAGCTAAATTGCGTTAAATAGTTTAAATTTTGGGATTAAAATGTCGTCAATATTATTGTATGCCAGAAAGTTAGAGGAGTTGGATTTTCTCATTCCTTGTGTCGAGAAATTTGCACAGAAGTACGAGATTAAGGAAATTGAACTACTTTATGTGGAAGGTTCGGAAAATACTTCCTCGGTTCGCCAAAAGTTGAGTAAAACTATAAATAATGATTTTGGCTTAGTTTACGACATTACAGAATTGCCCGTTGAGAACAGTGCACAGAGTCTCGGCGCATACATTGATCGTAATAAGCACCGGGCTTTAATAGGGGCATTTCATCCATCATTCAAAGAAAATGCCCTCATGTACCCCATCTTCCAGGAATCCACGATCGACACGATGTTGATATGGACCAAGCATCAACGTTCAATTGATACCATTGGTGTAGTGGCAAGTGGTGGATTCAATGATCCTCAGGCGCTTAAAATTGCAACAAAATGTTTGGATCCTGGTGAGCAAGTTCCTTTACTGATGCTCGAAGAAGATAATAGTTTTAACTCCGAGATCGTGGGTCGGCAAGCGGTGAATGACTTACTCGATGAGAGTGGAGTTAACAAAGATAAGGTGCAAGCTCGAGTAGAAAACCTCGACGCCGATTACGAATCGCTGAGTTACTACTTCAATAAAGTAGATTTAGTGATAACGGGTGCAGAAAATTCGAAAGACTTATCGAAATGGAGCGACCATAAACGCTTTCCGCTTGTGGGACTACTCAAGCGAGCTCCTAAAATGGCCGTGGCCAAACGCATTACTCAGTGGATTCCTCATTTAAGCCCACGAGCTTATGCGGATTTAGTTCTTGGTTTAAGGCGCGGCTCCGTATTGACCTCCGACTTCATGGTCATGTTGGGACTTGCCGCAGCTATTGCATCATTTGGACTTTTGCAGGATTCGGCCGCTATTGTTATTGGTTCCATGCTTTTAGCTCCTCTGATGACACCCATGATTGGTTGTGGTTTAGCTTTAGTACAGGGTAATGCACGCTTGGGTCTGAAGTCGAGTAAAACCATTGCGGTGGGAGTCGCACTGACAATTGGCGTAAGCTTTCTAGTAGGATTTACAACGCCAGGGCAGGAACTGACTTCAGAAGTGATGTCCCGTGGTGTGCCCAATATACTCGATTTATTTGTGGCCTTATTTGCGGCTTGTGCAGCGGCGTATGCCTTAGCACGGCCTAATATTGGTGGCGCAGTTGCTGGGGTTGCTATTGCAACTGCCTTAGTTCCTCCGCTTTGTTCAGTTGGGATTGCCTTGTCTTACGGAAAGATTCCCACCGCCTTTGGTGCTTTTTTACTTTTCTCGACAAACTTGGTGGCGATTATTCTAGGGGCCTCAATTACCTTTAATATTCTTGAGATCAATAGTATGCAGATGCAAGCCCAACGCAATACTTGGGTTTACAAAGCATTAGGTGCATTAGCTTCGGTGCTGATTATTTTTGCCATTCCTCTAGGTTTAGAACTCGAGCGCAATATCAACTTGGGGAAACCCTCGCCAAATTTGTATCCTGTCGCTAAGCATGTGACCAAAAGTATCGTTGATTACATCGAATCATTACCAGATGTGGAACTGCTTTTACATGGGCGACCAGGAAGTGATTCTGACCCTACAGATGTGATGATTATCTTGGCTTCTTCACAACGGATGCCGAAATACTACATAGATGATCTCACCGACTTAGTGCGTAGGAAAATGGGGGATGCCAAGCTAGTGATTGAGGTTCATGCTCTTAGGGATGGTTGGCGCGATGAAAATCTGGAGAAGCGAGCACAGAAAATTCTTGAAAAACGAGATCAAGCTTTGGAAGAGAAAATTAAAGAAAAAATTGAGATCAAACTCGAAAAAGAAGTTGAAAAACAAGTCGAAGAAGAAATCGATAAAGAAGTGGATAAGCAGATCGAAAAGAAGGTCGAGCTCGAGCTCGAAGAAAAGATTGAAGAAGAAGTTCAGGACGAGATTAAAAACGAGTTAAATAAACCTAAGAAACAAATACCAACTAAATAAGTCATATATTTAGATTTAATTAAATATTTGCATAGCTAGAATGGAACTTTTACACTAAAGGTACAATTATTAGAGAGTGTTAATATTAAAGGGGCGCAAGTATGCGTAAGTATATAATTAGTTTGAGTTCTTTAGTGCTGTTTTTTTCCTGTATCGGAGGAAAGTCAGTTCCCGTTGAGTTTTATACCTTAAATTTAAAGGGCGAATCTGCAACAGCCGTCAAAATTGCATCGGTCCGTTCAAGTGTGAAAATTCATCAAAGAATGAATTTAAAAAATGGTACAAGACTTGAGTTACGCGAATTTGAACGTTGGCAAGGAACGCCTGATCGTCTTATTGAAACTGAGCTCAAAAATCATTTCGCTTTGGGGGGAAATGACCTATACTGTGAACTCAATGAGTTTGTTTTTGATCTTGAGAGTAAAGAAGCCCAAGTTAGTATGAATTTCACACTAAGTAGTGAGGATCAGACCAAAAAGTTTAAGTTAAAAAGTTCACATGAATTCACCGCGCAGGATGGCGAATCACTAGCTGAGGCCATGTCGCTTGCAGTTGAAGACCTTTTCAAACAGCTAGACAAGAAAATTATTGAAGGAAAGTGAAAAACTTAGTTTCCAGTTTTGGTCGTAACTTTGTAGGTTTCTTTCAAGAGTCTAAAAATATCTTGGCTTTCATTGGCGAGGTTACAGAAGAACTTATTTTTGGCATCAGAAATCCTCATAAAATAAAGTGGAAAAGCACCCTCTATTACATGGATGGTTGTGGTCGAGAAGCTACAGGGATTGTCGCTTTAATTTGCTTTTTAATGGGGTTGATTTTAGGCTTCCAATCAGCTGTTCAAATGAAGCAGTTTGGTACCGATATTTACGTCGCCAATTTAGTGGGTCTTTCTATTGTTAAAGAACTTGGGCCACTCATGGTTGCGATGATCGCAACGGGTCGTGCGGGTTCTGCTTTTGCCGCTGAACTTGGCACGATGCGAGTTAATGAGGAGATTGATGCACTCACGACTATGGGCTTCGTTCCGCCGCGTTTTTTAATTATCCCTAAACTGATTGCCATGATGGTCGTCATGCCTATCTTAACTTTGATTGGTGACCTCTTAGGTATTTTGGGTGGATTTTTTGTGGGTGTGGTTCAGCTCAAACTCCCCTTCATTGCCTACTTAAATCAAACGATAAAAGCCATTCATTATTTAGACGTTATGGAAAGTATGGCCAAGGCCTTTGCTTTTGCAATCATAATATCCATGGTGGGGTGCTACCGTGGCATGAATAGTTCATCCGATGCCCAAGGCGTCGGTAAAGCGGCCACTTCTTCCGTAGTTTCGGGCATCTTCTTAATTATCGTTGCCGATACACTAATGACAATTATTTTCACTCAGTTGAGGGGCTAATGGAAGCAGTTATTAAAGTCGACAAACTGAAAATGGGCTATGGTGACCGTGTTATCATGGAATGCCTTGATTTTGAAATCAAGCAAGGCGAGATTTTTATCATTTTAGGGGGCTCAGGTTGTGGCAAAAGTACCTTGCTAAAGCATATGATTGGTCTTTACAAACCAATGGCAGGAGATATTACGATTAAGGGTAAAAATATCGTAAAAGCGGATGCAGAAAAAAAGCGTGATATCATGAAAGAATTTGGCGTTATGTATCAGTCAGGAGCTTTGTTCGGCTCCATGACTTTAGAAGAAAATATCACCATGATCCTCGAAGAAGTGACTGATATGAGCCCGCAAGAAAGACATGAGCGTGCTATGGAAAAATTAGCTTTAGTGGAACTCGATGAATTCAATACCTTTTACCCAGCTGAAATTAGTGGAGGTATGAAAAAGCGAGCCGCCATTGCCCGCGCAATGGCGCTCAATCCAGATATCTTATTTTTCGATGAACCTTCGGCTGGTTTGGATCCTATTTCTGCCGCAAATCTAGATGCTTTGATTTTGAAATTACGAGAAGAGTTCAAAACCACTATTGTGATTGTGACGCATGAACTCGAGAGCATTTTTTCGATTGCGGATCGAATTATTATGCTCGATAAAGAAACTAAGAGGATTATTGAAGATGGCGATCCTCGAAAATTAAAAAATGAATCAAAAAATGAATGGGTTCGCGATTTCCTCAATCGACGTGAATCAGTACAGACTTAACTTAGGAGAAAGAAAATGGAAAATAAACATTTCAAATTGGGTATATTTGTACTGACTGGTTTAGTACTCTTTGTACTTGCCTTATTTTATTTAGGCTTGCGAGAGCAATTTCGCAAGAGTTATGATTTCGTCACCTACTTTGATCGCAGTGTACAGGGACTAGAAGTGGGTTCGTCAGTTAAGCTTAAGGGGGTGACCGTTGGTCGAGTTTCAAGTGTCGAACTATGGGAACAAGAATATGTGAAAGTCACTATGTCGGCGGTTCCTCGTAATGTCAGTGATAGTGAAATGAAGGAAATGTCGGAGGCTCAAGCTCAATTGCGCTTCGAAGGCTACATCGTCGAGGCAGTAGATAAAGGTTTGCGAGTTAGTTTAAATTATGCGGGCATCACCGGGATGAAATATATTGAGCTCGATTACGTTGACATGAAGCGTGATAACTCAGTCGAGCTCCCATTTACGGTGACTGAAACCTATATTCCTGCACTACGTTCTTCTCTGGAAGATATCGTCCTCGATGTAGAAAAAATCATGGATGGGGTCGCTAGAATTGATTTTCAACAAATTGGAGAAAATGCCGAAAAAGCCATGTCGAGTGCTGAAAAAACGATGGCTAGCCTCGATAAGTTTGCCACGAGTGAGCTCCTGACTTTGAGTAAGGACCTCTCTTCATCATTAAAACGCATCGACAAATTTACTGAGGTCTTAGAGAAAGAAATTATTGCCGCCAAAGTTGGTGATACAACAACTAGCGTGAGAAAGACTTTAGCTAAGCTCGATGTCAATAGTGCTGAACTCAATAAGGCTTTGGCAAGTGTGACCAAAACTTCCGACATGATCGGTAAAGATTTTAGCAAAATTAGTGATGGTGTGACAGTGGCCCTTGCGACGGTAGAGAAAAATCTCAAAGCCTTAGCATCCTTGACTCCGCAGTTAGAGAAAATGCTTGCAGGTGAAGGAAAAATAGGTAAGGCAGTCGTTGGTCTCGCTAAAGACACCTCAGCTAGCTTAGATAGTTTCGATAGAACACTCGATTCAATTCGCCGTCTTACAGATTATTTAGAGCGTAATCCCAACGCTTTGATTCAAGGGAAAAATTAAGTTTTAAGTGCTGTTCTAAGCATGCTTTAGTTTAGCTTGACTCTATATTTGGCAATGAAAAATTTATTTGAGAAATTTGCCGACTTTTTCGACGCGGATATAAGTGCGCGTCAGGATTACTTGATTCGCTTCGATGAGGCGAGTGCCGATCACGGCATTGCAGAAGTTGATACAGGATCAGAAAGTATTTTCTGTGAGCTCAAGATTAACCAACGTCGCCTCTACGCAAGCTGTGAATGTGAGCAATCCACTTCAGAGCGCTTTTGTGATCATTTAGCGCGAGTTCTTGAAGTCGCCCAAGAACGTGAAGTCCTTTTGCAAGCACTCAAAAAAAACGTTGCCGCAAAGCTTTTACCACTCGGTGAAATCCCTTTACAGCAGCCCGTGGAGGAAGCGACTCAAAAATTTCATCATCAGCAAGTGAAGGCGAAAGCCTATGTTCCAAAACCCCAAAAATATTTTGATAAAATCACCGCGATAGAAAATCCAAGCTGCGAAGTGCGTTTACTCTTTTGTCTCTATGATAATCGTTTAGAATTCTTTTGGAAATCCAATGGTCGTGGGGGTTACTTTGACCCCCGATCGGGTGAATGCACCCCAGAAGATGCCAAACTATTAAAACGCTTTAGTGACTTACCATTGCTTAATGAAGGGCAAGTCTTTTTTGTTGAGCTTGAAGGCGTGAGAGCAGAAGACTTGCATGGTTTATATAAATCAAAACAACTTTATTGGCGCGGGAAAGAACGCAAACTCAAAAAAATACACGCTAGTGAAGGTGATTGGCATTTGGAATTACAGGGGATCGAACTTCCTGATCAGAGCCTACAATTGAGTCTAGCTTTGCGCTCTTCGCAAAACCGACTTCGCGCTTATGAAGAGTTTATGCCTGGAATCTTATATGTTCCAGGGGAAATCCTGTTCTATGATCTGCGAGGCCCGCAAGATTTAATCAAAGACTACCCATTGGGTCATTTCACTATAAGCGCTGATGAAGTCGCCGCTTGGGTCAAGAAATACCTCGCAAATACTGAACTCGACACGCAGCATTTGCCCGAAGCCTTACGCTATGAGTCAAAAGAAACTCAATCGCAAAGTCTCTTTCAAGGAAAACTCTATTTCACTACAGCGGAGTTCAAAGTTAAAAATAGAGAGATGCTTCACGTTGAGCTTAATTGGCTTTATGGTGAGGGAGAAATTGCCGATTCCTCCAAAGATGAATCAGTCGTCGATATAAAAAATAAACAGATTTATCAACGTGATTTTCGTGAGGAGAAATTTGCTCGTGAACTACTCTACACCCTAGGCTTTGAGTTCACGACTTCGGGGCCTGAACCTGGCTGGAAACTTTTGCCAGCTAAACTGCCGGAAGTTGTCCCTGCATTAAAGCAAAGGAAATGGGAGACTTTAGCGGAAGGCAAATCTTTGCGAGTTCCTCGCGATTTTGCCATAAATGTATCTAGCAATCAAGATTGGTTGGAAGTACAAGGTAAACTCGAATTCGACGGTGCCTCAGTTAGTTTACCAGATATTCTAAAACAATGGATGAATGGAGATAGATTTGTCGTCTTAGATGACGGTAGCTTAGGCCTTCTACCAGAAGATTGGCTCAAAAACTTTACCGCACTCACAGAATTGGGTGATTTGGGTACAGAGGGTATGCGCTTTCATCGTCAGCAAGCTCTACTTGTGGAGCAATCACTTAAGGCTATCGAAGAAGGTGAGTGCACCTTTGATTATCAGACCTTATCCGAAAGGGTCGAGAAATTTAAATCACTCGGCACACATCAAGCCCACCCAGATTTCAAAGCTCAGCTACGCGATTATCAAAAGCAAGCTTTAGCATGGTTTATTGAAATGCGAAAGCTAAAGTTGGGCGCCTGTTTAGCCGATGATATGGGGCTAGGCAAGACAGTTCAGGTACTCTCCTTTCTGCACATGCTTCTGAAACAAGGTGAGCTCGACAAAGCCGTTTTGATTGTCGCACCACGTTCACTCTTATTTAACTGGGAGCAAGAAATCCAACGCTTTTCACCCAGTTTACAAGTCTTTCAATACCTTGGAGCCGGGCGAAAGAAAGTTTTAGATAAACTCACTCAAGGTCAAGTTTTATTGACCACTTATGGAACTCTGATGCGTGATGCGGTTAAACTTAAAGAACGGGTGTTTTCTATTTGTGTCGCCGATGAAGCCCAGGCCATGAAAAATCCCCTTTCCATGACTTCGAAGAGCATGCGCCTCATCAATGCCGAATTTAAAATTGCTTTAACGGGAACCCCAGTAGAAAATAATCTAGGAGATCTTTGGAGCCTCTTTGAGTTTCTCAATCCTAATTTATTAGGAACTTATAAGCACTTCGCTAAAACGTACCTCGATGCAAAATGTTCGGAGAAAAATCTCGAGTCATTGCGTCAAACAATTCGTCCCCTGATGCTTCGTCGTAAAAAATCGGAGGTAGCGAAAGAACTCCCCCCTAAAACTGAACAGCTTCTCTACTGTGAGTTGGGAGAGGAGCAAGAAAAAATCTATCGCGAAATGCACGCCTATTATTCTCAAGAAAAACAGAAAGATGACAAAGAGACACCCGGCGGAAAGGGCAATATGCTCGCCGCGCTCACTCGTTTGAGACAGGTGGTCTGCCATCCCTATTTAGTGAACGAAGATTACCGTCACATTGAGTCAGCAAAAATCAACTTGCTCATCAGTCAATTAGAGCAAGTTTTTGCGAGTGGCGCGAAAGCCTTGATCTTCTCGCAATTCACTCAATTCCTAGATCTTATAGAAGAAGCGATTCAGATGAATAAATGGAATTATACCCGCCTAGATGGCTCCACAAAAGATCGTCAAGTGCCTGTACAAGAGTTTAATGAAAACGAGAAATGTCGCTTTTTTCTCATTAGTTTAAAAGCAGGCGGCACGGGGCTTAACCTTACCCAGGCTCAATACGTGTACATTATGGACCCGTGGTGGAATCCAGCTGCCGAGAGTCAGGCGATTGATCGCGCTTATCGCATTGGTCAAGAAAAAGCCGTCAGTGCCTACCGCATTGTGGCTAAGGACACCATAGAAGACAAGCTCCTACAGCTTCAAGCAGAGAAAAGCCAATTAGTCCAAGACGTCGTCGAAGCAGGAGCTTTCACGGGAAAATTAAAACAAGATGATCTAAAAGCCATCCTCAAATGAGATAAGTCAGAAGTTTTGTTGAAGCTGGGTAGCTTGGAGAGTAAATTGCAGTGTGAACTTTAAACTAAGGTGAAATGATGACTGAAATTTCTGCAAAAAATTTAAAGGAAAATCAAGCCGAGTATCAAATAATTGATGTAAGGACTGAATTTGAGTTTGGTGGTGAACGCATGGCCGGTTCGATTAATTTACCCCTAGATCAATTGTCCATTGAAAAGATTCAAAGTTTGAGAGACGATAAAAAACTTCTTTTGCTTTGTCAAAGTGGTGCACGTTCAAAAAAAGCTGCGGAAAAACTTGAGGAGCTCAATGAAGAAGTCACTTGCCTCGAGGGAGGACTCAATAATTGGAAGGCGGCGGGCTTAGATTTGTTGGTGATTAAGAAAGTGATGTCTCTAGAAAGACAAGTGCGGATTTGTGCAGGCGCTTTAATTTTGACGGGAGTTATTTTAATGAAATTGGGCTTTAATGGAGCGGAATATTTATCAGCTTTTGTAGGAGCGGGTTTAATCTTTGCAGGACTTACCGATACCTGCGGTATGGGTATCTTACTCTCAAAAATGCCGTGGAATAAGAGTTCATAGTCCCTAGCAGTTTATGGTGAATGGTCGACAATGAAAAGGATTGAGTTGGAATTGTCTTGTCCTGATATAGGTTGTCATCTAAAATAGGAAAAACCTATGAAAGATACAATAAGATATAGTGAATCATTTAAACAAAAAGTGGTAAACGAGATCTCCAAAGGTAAATTTATAAGCTGTGGAGAAGCGAGCCAAGCTTATGGGATATCAGGCTCTTGTACAGTAAGAGCCTGGGTCAAAAAGTATGGTAGAACAGACTTATTACCAAAGGTGATTAAAGTGGAAACAGAAAATGATATTGATGAGATTAAAGCTCTTAAAAAGCATATTGCTGAGTTAGAGAAAACAGTAACCGAACTAGCGATAAGTGATGTTATGAATAAAGCTTACTTTGATATAGCTTGTGATGAGTTCGGCGTATCTGATAAAGAAGCCTTCAAAAAAAAAGTCGGTGTGAAGCGGTCAAAAGAGTCAGATCAATGAATAGCCACTTTACTGTTAAACAACTTTGTAATCACCTCCATATGAGTCGGCAAAATTTCTATAAAAATAAATCTTTAAGCACCAAAAAAGAAGTAGATAGAAAACTTGTGATCGATCTTATTAAAGAACAACGTTGCATTCAATCTGAGCTCGGAATTCGAAAGCTGCAGAATATGTTAGTAGATAACTTCAAAGAGAATTCTATACAGATAGGACGAGATCGCTTATTCGATATAGCTCGCGAAGAACGCCTATTAATCAAAAGAAAGAGGAAGTACTGTCGAACTACTGACTCTAGGCATCGTTTTAAAGTCTACAAAAATCTAATAAAGGATAAGGTGTTAACCGCACCTAACCAGGTGTGGGTTTGTGATATAACCTACATCAGAGTTGCAAAAAGCTTTGTTTATCTAGCGTTAATCACAGATGCCTTCTCTAGAAAAATTATTGCTTATAATGTGGGAGAGAGTTTAGAAGCTGTAGGATGTATCAAAGCATTAAAGATGGCTTTAAAAAGTCTCCCAAAAGGGTCATACCCCATCCATCACTCTGACCGTGGGTCTCAGTACTGCTGTCACGATTACATTGAAATCTTGACGAATAGAAATCTTCCTGTCAGTATGACTGAAGAAAACCATTGCTATGAAAATTCAAAAGCTGAAAGAGTCAACGGAATACTGAAGTATGAATATCATTTACGCGAAACATTTAAGAACTTTAAAGATGCTAAAAAAGCAATTAAGCAGGCTATTTACTTATACAATAATTGTCGCCCTCATACAGCTTTGGAATATTCATTTCCAAGTGTTGTTCATGAAACACAATGTGCATAAATATTAGTCAATTAACATAAACAAAAGTGACAACTATTTTTCAGGACTTGACAATTGTAGGGACGCTGTCCCCATCCCTGCGAGGCTTGCCAGCCATCGACGGGCGGTAAGGGTAAGATAATTTTACTCTGCGTGATAATACTAAAGAATAAGTACTGAACAAAAACTTCGTGTCTTGGCGCCTTCGCGCGAGGATTTTAAGAGTAGCTATTGCCTGTTAATCTCATTGAAAAGTAGATTTATTATTTCACGCCAAGTCGCTAAGTCGCCAAGAAAGATATAAACAGCAATTTTGAATTGAGGGTTCAGTAGTAGGCTTGAGTTGGAATTGTAGGGACGCTGTCCCCATCCCTGCGAGCCTTGCCAGCCATCGACGGGCGAAAGAGAGATTGTTTTTAATTATAAGTTTTGAGTTTTTAATGACTAAAAGTTATTTCTTCTCTGTGCTCTCCGTGTGCTCGGTGGTCAAATGTCTTCTTAGAATTCTAAAGAAAGCCTTACGTGAAAAATCTATAAGTTGATTTAATAGTCTTTTGAGTTCCATACCTTAAGGCATGGGAAATGTTGATTCATTATTTGCCTTAGGATTTCATCCTGTGCTAATTAAAGTTTAATGGTTTCACCATATAAGTCTTTAACTGCAGTGAGCCTGCGAACGATCTGCAGGCGAAGCCGATCTGCAGCGAATGAAATGAGCGATCTTTAGACTATTTCGGATATGCCTAAAGTTTTTTCTTCATTAGAGTGTAGGTGAGGCCGTCTTCTTGGTGTTGGTCAAAGCTTTGCCAACCGAGA
>NZ_ABCK01000041.1 GCF_000170755.1 Lentisphaera araneosa HTCC2155 | reverse complement strand
AGTTACCATACCTGGCATGAGCGTTTCGGAACCATCGGAGAAGTACATGATCATAGCTGTACCAACTTGCTTGACGTTATTCGTACAAGTTTTTTGTTGTGCTTTATCACGAGCAGTACCGAGAGCTGGGAGGATCATAGCTGCAAGAATACCGATGATGGCAACAACAACGAGGAGTTCGATGAGAGTGAATTTTTTATTCATTTTGTATTTCCTTGTTTTTTTTGGATTTATTTAGGACACTTTCATTCTAGGAAAAAAAAAGACCCACCGCAAGGGGCTAAATGATTTTTTTTTGAAAAAAGTTCATTTTTCTTTGTTTTGAGCAGGGAGGGGAGATAATTTTTAATTCTAATTTTTTAATTTTTAATGAAAAGACTAATAAAGAAGGAAGGGATTGAACCACAGATCGAGCGGATTGGGCAGATGGGTAATAGCAATTATAAATGGTGAATTTTTAATTTTGAATGAAGGACAAAAGAATGGAAACAGCGAATTTTGCTAATTATACGAATGTAGGAAGGAAAAAGATGGAACTACGGGAAAGTGCGGATTGGGCAGATGGATAATTTTGAATGAAGAGACTAATAAAGAAGGAAGGAATTGAACCACGGAGGCAGGAAGCTGGAAGCAGGAGGATGGGAAAAGAAGGGCGGAACCACAGATTGAGCAGATAGTACAGATGGGTTAAAGCAATTTTAAATGCTGAATGTTTAATTTTGAATGGGGCAACATACTTAGGAATGAAAGTAAATGATCTGTTTTATCTGTACGATCTGTGGTAGGCATTTTTTAAATACAAATTAGCTGCCCACGAATTTCATGGATTGACACGAATTAAAGATTGATAGTTTCTAGGCTTATACTGCGGACATTTTGAGGTGAAACTTCTCTTAAGGTTTGTAAACATCTCCCCTAGGGCCAATTTTCACAACTTCAATTCTTATTTCTTCGTCATGAATATCATAAATGACTCTGTATTTACCAACTCTAATCCTGTGGGTAAATCTACTGCCAGTTAATTTTGTTGACCCGTATGGTTTTGGATTATCACTTAAGGCGATTACAGCATTTATTATTTTGATAACTTCTTGCTGAGGTATTTTCTTTAGATCTTTTTTTGTGGATTTCTTCCACGAAATATTATATGATGCCATCTTTCTTTAGATCTTGTAAAAATACTTCCATCGGAATGCTGTCTTCCTGGCTTCTTTCTGCAGCAGTAGCTAGATCCGAAAGATCTTCCATGATTCTCTCATATTGATCAATATCAAGAATTACACTTTTCTTTCGACCTTTTTTGTCAGTGATGTATTGTACGTCAGTATTCATGTTTAGAGTATATATCAATTTTGACTATTTGTCTATTTAATTTATTTTTTAGGTTTATTTAGAAGCGAGGCTTAAGGGCAATTGTGAATGAAGGGCAAAAGAATGGGGAGAGCGAATTTTGCTAATTATACAAATGTAGGAAGGAAAGAGATGGAACCACGGATCGAGCGGATTGGGCAGATGGATAATTTTGAATGGTAAATTTTTAATTTTGAATTGAAAGAAAAATAAAAGAATTAAACCACTAATATTCGCTAATGCACACTATGGGACTAAAAAGTGGTTGGACCACGGAGGGCACGGAATGACACGGAGGCAAGGGATAATTTTGAATGGTAAATTTTTAATTTTGAATGAATGGCAAAAGAATGGGAACAACGAATTTTGCTAATTATACGAATGTAGGAAGGGAAGGGGGGGTAATGGGAGGGAACTTAAGGATTTTTCATCATGAAATCTGGCCATATTGAACCCCTAATATTTGATACTCAGCATTGAGGAATTGCGCAGTTTCAATTTCTTTATATTTTACTTTTCCTTTGTGCACAGTGAATTTTGAAGGTGGAGTATTACATATTCTAGGAGAAGACCTCCATGGTTTATAAATATACCAACAGCTTTTGACTGCTCTTAAGCAATTCGCCAATGCTTTTTTCGAGCCTCTAAATGGATTAAGGATCGCGAGGCAAAAAACGCAAATACGGTTTAAGCAAAAGGAAAAGCAGTACATCTTCGTGCCGTGATCCTCTGGCAATATCTCAGGTAGTTTAATTCGATTCCGTAATACCGCCGCTAGGTTGTATAAAGCAATGGCGGCATACATAAACTTTTTAATTCTTGAAAATTTTCGCTTCCGAATCGACTCCAGATTAAGGTTAACTTTCAGGTGTCGGTAGGCTACTTCCACAAGATAGCGCTGACGGTATAAACCTGAGAGTTCTTTCCATGAGAATTTGGCGTCATCCAGTAAGGTCGTGATTAAAACCTGCGATTTAAGTTTGGACGTTCCCAGTGTTCTGATAAGACGAATTTTAAGAGTTGTTCCTAGTAAATGTTGATGATCTGGATAGTTTTTAAGGTGTGAACGAGTGAGTTTAATCTCGTGAACAAGAGATCGTTTCTTAGAATCGTTCATTTTCTGAGCTAGATGACTCATTTTCAACGGCATTAAAACTTCGTGGCCCAACTCTTTTGCTAAGGCAATAAACGCCATGCCGTTATATCCTGCATCTGCCATGTATAAACTTTTCTCTGAATTCTCTAACATATGCTCGTATGCTAAAGTTCGTTCAGGGCAATCTCTTGAAGCTATTTTGAAATCATCAAATGTTCCCGTGGAGAGCTCGAAAAAACCAACCGCAAGACATTGTGGATAATGTCCATAAGCTTGGCCATACTGCTCAAGTGTGCTTGTACTTCGTGGTAGTGAAATCTTAGTGCCATCAGGAATAATTATCTTTAATCCATGGTACTTGCGACCAGAACTATCGAATTCCTGTTTATGGGATTCTGAGAGTAATGTGGTTACGGCTTTAAAAGGAAGTTTGTCACAAGCCTTACTAAATGATTTGTCAGTTGGAATGGTATTTCCAGGGAAAAGTTTGAGTTCAAATAGCTGAGCGAGTAATTGTTTATACCCCAGTTTGAACCCTGACTGTGCATTGGCTAATAATGAGATTAATAATACCTTTACAGTAAAAATACGCGTTCGAGAAAACGCCCTTTTTTAGTAGTATCTATAGCCCGTTCTTCAGCGCTAAAGATATTTTCGATCTTCTCCACAAGTTGAATCGACTTTTTACTTTTAAGCATCACTCACCTCGCTTTTTATCAAAAGGATATTGATACGATTTATTTCAGTCATTAGTTGCTTAATTCGTTCACCTTCAGCCTCTGCTTTTTTAAACACCTCCAAATGGCGAGCAGCTATATAGGTCGTTTTGGTTTTACCTTTGATACTTTGAGATAGGTAGTAAAAGGGCTTCTCTTTTTTACTTTGCTTCCTCGTAGTTTCAATCACCGTACCAGCCACCCAGTACGGTGATTTAATCAACTCAGTCTTTAATTCATTCAGCTTTTCTAACAACTCAAACTTTTCCATTTCTACATCCAATTAGATATGTTTATAAACATATCTATTATAGCCAAAAAATGATAAAATTAAAGTTCTATTACTGAATAATTGGGAGGGATAAAATCCTTAAGTTCCCTCCCATTAGAAGGGGGGGGGACGATTTTAAATGGTGAATTTTGAATGAAGGGCAAAAGAATAGAAGCAGCGAATTATTCTAATTGAACGAATTGGTTAGAGAGTTAATCACTCATCTTCACTAATCCACACTAAGAAATAACTCAGCACGAAGTGCGTTAACTCAGGCCATAGGTCGTAACATCAGGCCACAGGCCGTTCACTCAGCGAAGCGTAAACTCAGGTCACAGACCGTCAACTCAGCGAAGCGTAAACTCAGGCCACATGCCGTATCCTCATTCCTTAAGCGAATCCAAATAGAATTCTTGCCATCGTGGATCTTTAGGTAGTTTTAGCCCTTCCGTTAAGTGCTTGAATGCCTGTACGATTTGGTCAGGGTCATTATTTATAGAGGCCTCAATGTAGTTTTGCCAAAGTATGTCAGTAGAGGTCTGGAACTGATCGCGAAATTGATGTTTTTCTTTAAAGCGTTGTAATGCGAGCTCTTTGAAGGCTTGGGTTGTGTCAGGTTTGATCTTTTCTGCCAAGGAAATGAGGGCAGGGTAGCGCTGTAAATCCCAAGGGCGGTTTTTACAGCTAGCTTCATAAGCGAGGAGGGCTTGTTTTAACAAATGCTGTTTACTCGCTTGATCTTTTTGTTGCAAGGCAAGTTTTTCCATAAGCTTTCCTTGTTCTTGGAGGGTATTGTGGTAATAGGGGTAAGCCTCTGAGATGGGTTCAAGTATGGACCAAGCCTCTTTGAGTTGATTGAGATGAATGAGTAAGCGAGCTGTTTGAAATGAATAGTTGATTTCATTGGGATTTAATTCCTGGGAACGCTGGAGGTGAGAGAGGGCTTGGGCTAACTTTTTTGGATCGCGGGTAGAGGAGTTTTCTTCGGCTTGTTTATAATGCCAAGATGCACGAGTTTGATTAATCAATGGTAGAATAAATAGGAGAGGAATCATTAGACTTAGTCCTATTTGCCATTTGTTAATTTGTTTATTTGAGGATTCTGTTGAGTAGAATTCATTGATTGCCATAGCTAAAAAGAGCAAGAAAAGTAAAAGTGAGGCTCCGTGATGAAGGGTTTTGTCTAGAAGTCCAAGAGTTAAGAGCAATAGATAAAGGGCTAAAGGGAGTGAAAATTTCTTTTGTTTGAAGGATTGAATAAGGGGAAGGGTAATGAGGACGATGAAAAGTAGGCTCAATAAAATCCCCCCTTGGCTAGCCATGTGAAATAATTCATTATGGGGATGTTCATAGATCGGAGCACTATGTAAACGAATGTTGAGCATGTCACTGGGATAGTTGGTGAATTTTGTGATGAATTGCCCTGGGCCATGACCCAGTAGAGGGGCGTCGCTAATCATAAGAGCTGTATCTTTGAGGAGTGGGATGCGAATATCTTTGAGGCTAAGGCGGTGAAGTTTATCTTTGAAGATAAAGAATCCGATCAATATACTTACAAGGGCGAATAAACAAAGATGAAGGCGGTATTTGGGAAATTTGCATAAAAGATAATAAAAGATCACAAGAGCTAATGCAGGTACGAGTGCACGGGTTTGTGTTTTGGTGAGGATAGCAAGAGCCATGAAAGAGATAGTGACAATAATCGCCCATTTTACAAGAGGGCGATTGAGCAAGTTATTTGACTCACATAGTTTATGACTTAGGCAAAAATGAACTAAATAAATAGCCGAAACGACGGGCACGGCACTGAGCCAATTTTGATTGCCATGTATGCCAACTTTTTGATTAAAGAAAAAACAGACAAAAACATTGACGAAAAGCAAAAGACTGAGTGGGGTCCACAAAGGGAAATGAGGTAAATGTCGGAGTGCGGATACAAGAGCGAGTGGGCAGAGGAAGTAAGAAAAAAGATGTAGTGAATCTAAAAGTGTTGAAGCATTGAACCATGAGGAAAGGCAAATCAGTAGGAAGGAGGAAGTTAGAATGAAGTTAAATATTTTACTCTTAATTGGATAGAGCATTAAATAGGCGAGACTCAAAATTGCTAGTGAGCAAGAAATGGAGAGTTCAAAGGAATGAACTTTATCTCCATGAACAGAGCCAAATGGAAAAAATAGGGCTAGTGGGAATTGAAGGAATAGCAGTATGGAAAAGAAGCTTAAGAAGAGAGAGGGGAATAATGGTGAATTTTGAATTTTGAATTTTGAATTTTTGTTCTCTATCATCATAGGGATGCTTTCTTTAATTTATTCACTTACTGAGTTGATTTTTTCTATGATAGAGAATTTTCAATAAATTATTACCCTAATGTGTGGCAATTTTTTTACGTTTAGATTTTATGGCTTCTGAAAGTGATTTTTCCATGCGTTCGAGTCGACTCTCATCATTTCCGGCAAGACTGAGTTTGGCAGATTTTTCTAAAAATTGAAATTTCGGAAGTTTCTGTGAGGTTTTACCCCATTCCTTTTGATGGACGCGGTACATGAGCATGGCACGATTACGTAAGCCTTGGCTCATTTCAAAATTTCCTGCCTCAGCATTGCGAATACTAGAGATTAGGACACTCTCGATGAGGGCTTTATTTTCTTTAAAGGTGTTAGATTTGAGTGTACTCACCATGGCGCCTAGGATAAATTCATTGAAAGTTATATCTTTTTCCTCACTGCCATTATAATTGTTCTCTTTATAGTGAAAAAAAAGTTCACGGGCAGCTTCAGACTGATTCATGTTATAGCAGATGGTTATGGCTCTTTGTAAAAAATATTCATGAGACTTGTGGTTACGTCGAGATTGCTCAAATTCAAGTAAGGCATCATAATAGCGGTGTATTCTAGCCAGTGCAGCAATATTGGGGCTGCGAGTGAAGACGTCATATTCTTTGTTGTAGTAAAGTTTGCCCTCATAAAAGTTGTCCAGCATTAAAGCGACAGTCATGGGCGTGTAATCTAATTTTGCTTTTGTATCATAATCTTCAAAGTTCTCCTCATAACCCCAATAGAGGGCGGTAGCAATATGTGAACGCCAGTCAAAGGGACCTAGTTCTTGATTGATTTCGATCATGCGCTCAATTGAAAACTTTAAATCTCTTTCAATTTTTTGACGTCGATGAAAAAAATAAAGATTGATGACTGCTGTTTTTACAAGGGGGAATTGCTTGTCATTGGGGAAGCGCCCTCCAAATAAATAGCCCACATAATTAGGGTCAAGTTGGGGTGGACTGCTTTTGAAGTCATAGAGATCTATGCCGTTAGAAAGTGCGACTTCAGCAAGTTCATTTATATAGGGTCTAGTTTTAAGTTCTTCTAAAGTTTTTGCGGCTTTGCGCAAACGTTCAAGTTCTTCGGGACTGCCATCATCAAAGTACTCGAGCATGACTTTCGTCCATTCATTTTTCATGAATAAAGAATCTTTATCCGTTCCTTGGATTTTATCTTTAATGGTGCGCATGATCTCATGGCGGATGTCCGCATCATTGGGATTGTAAGTTAAGCCTTCATCTCTAAGTATTTCAATGCCCCTCATGATCCATTGCCAACGCTCCTCGGGGCGTTTGTGATAGGCGGCTATATTAAATGAGAGTGTGAAAGCCTGTTGTACCCAAGCAGAGGAATAACGGGGTTGTAAAGCGGTGATCATTTTTGAAAGTTGGTAGGATTCCATATATTCTTTTTTATCTTCTTTATCAATAGCTCGCCACATGAGCCCTGCGGAAACCATGCCTTTTAAGGGGCCTAGAGCAATACTAGTGACCGCAATTGAGGGGGGAAGATCTTCATTGAGGACAATCATTTGAGAATCGTCTTGTTGTTTTTGGATTCCTTCTTGATTAAAAAATAATCCTAAAATCAAAATGATGGAAAATATAATCTTCATCTAGACCTCGAGTAAAGAAAGTTCTTTTTTATTGAAAAGATAGACGCCTAAAGCGCTGATGATAAGCCCATAGACCAAGGCTGAGGGTAGCCAAAGACCAAAAACTTGGTTAGACTCAATTAGTCTTGATTGAGAGAAATTTTCAATTACGGGAGGTGCTTGCAGTCCTTTAACAATCCACAATAAACTTTCAATAGTTTTTGACGCAAAAATTTTACTGAAGGGAGGTTCGTACATGAAGAGCATGTCTTTGGCAATGCCCTGAAAAAAACCATAAGAAAGTGAGAGCAGGAAAAGAGAGAAACTTGCAAAGCTAGCAGTCGCAAAGGTCAAAGCCGTAGCGCAAGTCATGCCCAAAATAACAAATATAGCTAAATGAAGTGAGTGGGAAAAAAAGGCTTTGATTAAGTTCACATTTACAGTTGAAGACGTGAAGGAGCAATAAATCCCGCTATTGCGTTGAATACTCACAGAGCCACTATGCAAATTGGTAATTTTGATAAAAATACGACCATCACTGGGAATCGCAGAACTCGGCATTTGTAGAAAAGTTTTTCTGGCTTGAGTAGTTTTATCCATCATTGAATAATTTGGGGGGGCATTTAAATCGGGTAGGATATCAAATTTGAAATCTGCATTTTCGCCTAGAAAAAAGGGTCGAAAATGAAAAGTGAAGAATTCTGTGCTTGGGCGTTGGCCGAGATCGAATTCATAAGTTTTTGATTCTTGGCTCTCCAAAGTTTGTGCTTCTCTAATGACTTCAAGATGAATGGCATCCCAGATCTCGGGAGGCATGCCAGCTTGGAGTTTGCCGCCTTTTTCCTGAACAGTTTTGATTATTAAATCATAGTCGCTTAGGAGAATGGGCTTTACTTGTTTTTCAGGGGAGGAGATTGTGTTATACAGTGAATTACGTTCTTCGAGAGAAAATGACTTTTGGAAGATGTAAATAGAACTAAGAAGAGTGGCGTATAAGCAGACGAGTAGTAATAAACTCGCCGTAAAAAGTGCTAAAGCTTGCCCAAGCCAAATATTAAATCGTGAAAGGGGTAAGGAGCAAAGTTGATAAATATTTCTCGAATCAATTTGGCGTCTGATGGTGAAGCAGGTGAGTGCAATGACCGCCACACTTAAAAAAGTATAGGAAATAGAAAATGAGTACAAAGTTTTTAGTTTGAGTTCATCAAATAAAATTCCGCTATCATCAGTGGCACTAAAAAAAGTGAAGGCACACAAGGCAATGATAATCAGAGGTAAACCCTTTAAACTTCCTTGTCTTAATAAAAGTTTGAATGAGAGTCGTGCAACTGTAAGAGTCTTGTTCATGAACGATGAATAACTTTATTGATTTTGCCCACTTTAATCGACTTGGCTTCATTTTCACTGAGGCCTAATTTTGGGACGGGGGGTAGAGCCGCTTGTGGTTCGGCTGGCGCTTTGCTTGGGCTGCGCTTCGCTTGGGCTGCGCTTGGCTTAGGTTGCGCTTCGCTTAGGTCTTGCTCTGATCCAGCTTCCTGGTTCCTGGTTCTTACTTCTGTGCTTTTCAGTGTGTTCCGTGGTTCAGGGTCTTTTTTATTTATATCTGAAGTAGAAGCCGACTGAAATTCGGCGTTCCCAGGGGATTCTAATTTTGAATTTGTTGCGGACGAGCCGTCCGCGTTCCCAGAGCTTTTGTCTACTGATTGCTGACCTGTTTCTTTTTGTTTCTCATTTAAAATTGTCTTTTCATCTGTGTTTTTCTGTGTGTTTCGTGGTTCAGGGTCTTTTTTCTTTATATCTGAAGTAGAAGCCGACTGAAATTCGGCGTTCCCAGGGGATTCTAATTTTGAATTGCTTGCGTACGAGCCGTCCGCGTTCCCAGAGCTTTTGTCTACTGATTGCTGACCTGTTTCTTTTTGTTTTTCATTTAAAATTGTCTTTTCATCTGTGTTTTTCTGTGTGTTTCGTGGTTCAACTTCTTTTTTATTTATATCTGAAGTAGAAGCCGACTGAAATTCGGCGTTCCCAGGGGATTCTAATTTTGAATTTTGAATGTTTAATTCTGAATGGTTTTCCGTGCTCTTATGTGTTTTCTGTGGTTCGGAATCTTTTATTAGATTTTGTTCTTGATTAACATCATTTAAAATTGTCTTTTCATCTGTGTTGATCTGTGAAATCTGTGGTTCAATTTCTTTTTTATTACCTGACTCCTGTTCCCTGACTCTTGTATCCTCCAAATTCTTTTCATCCTTGAGATAATCAGCGACACCAGAGCCAGCTGCGGCACCCGAATTAGAGGAGCCTTTGGCAGTAGATTTTTGGACAATGTTGATAAAGTAATCTTCTAAGCTTTGATTTGGAGAAGTGATATTAATGCTTGAACTTGGGAGCTCTAACTTTAATGAAGCCAGGGCCTTTTGCATGGTGGCTTGACTAACGTTAGGGAATTCGAGACGAGTTTTATCTTGGTCTTGAAGAAGCTGGTTCGCTTTGCCGCCTGATTGTACGGTGCCACCATAGATGACGAGGAGGTCGTCAGCAACATCTTCCACATCAGCAAGTAAGTGGCTGGTTAAAAGAACGGTTTTGCCACGTTGACCGAGAGTAATGATGAGGTCTTTAACTTCGCGGCAACCAAGGGGGTCAAGGCCGGCAGTAGGTTCGTCGAGAATCAGTAATTCGGGGTCATTGAGTAAAGCTTGAGCTAAGCCCATGCGGCGCGTCATGCCGTGAGAAAATTGTCCTACTTGACGATGAATTGCATTCTTGAGACCAACCATCTCGAGAAGTTGTTCCGTACGGGATTTGATTTGTTTTTTATCTAAGCCTAAGATTTCACCAAAGTAATGTAGGGTCTCAGTAGCCGTTAGATTTTTATAGAGGTAGGAGCGCTCAGGTAAGTAACCCATTTTTTGTTTAATGCTGACATCGCGCGGATCCTTGCCTAATACCTGAATACGGCCAGCGGTGGGGTAGAGGTGGCCGAGAATGATTTTGAGCAGGGTTGATTTACCGGCACCATTGGGGCCTAGAAGGCCAAAGATACTGCCCTTAGGCACGGTAATATCAATATTTTGAATGGCTTTAACTTTGGGGCGACCCCAAAAATCTTTGAAAGTTTTTTGTAGGCCTGCACCTTTGATTAGAAATTTATCATGACTCATGGCTTTCTCCAGATAAGTTTTCTCCTTGGCGAACGAGGCGAGCAGAATTCATTACGACGGCGAGCGAGCCAATGACCTGGAATGCGGCGGCAATGACGGGTTGAAGCATACCCATGGCAGCGAGGATCATGCCACCTAAGATAATGAAAATACCAAGGATGAGATTTTGTAAAACGACTGAGCGCATGGCGCGAGAAAGTTGCGTTAGGAAAGGTAAGCGATTGAGGTTGTTGTGCATGAGAGCAATTGAAGCTGATTCAACGGCAATATCACTACCTGCTGCACCCATAGCAATACCAATGTCAGCCGTGGCAAGGGCGGGGCCATCGTTTACACCGTCACCGACGAAGACAACATGATAACCTTTATCTTTTAGCGCGCGTAAATGTTTAACTTTATCTTCGGGAGAGCATGCACCATTGCGACCATTGAGGGTGAGTTTTGCGCCGACGGCATCAACTACAGATTGGCGGTCGCCCGATACAATACCTAAGTAGCGAATGCCGCAATCTTTTAAGTCATTGAGGGTGTCGGCGGAATCAGGACGGATCGAGTCAGATAAACCTAGCCAGCCCACAGGTATACCATCAATAGCGATGTAGAGTAAACTCATACTGAGGGCGATCTCGTTCATGGCACTTTCGAAATATTCAGTGTTAATACCATTATCTTCCATCCACTTCAAATTACCTGCTAAGATCGTGTGATTGTCCCATTGAGCACGAACACCGCGTCCAGGTTCTTCGTGAAGGTCATCGGGCTGAACATCTTCAAAGCCCGCATCTTCGGCAAAAGTACGTACGGCACGGGCAACGGGGTGCGAGCTGGATGATTCTGCAATGGCAGCCGCTTTAATCAAGGTTATTTCATTATCTTCTTGCAGTGGTGAAACGAGCTCAACAGAGAGCGTGCCAGAAGTTAAAGTACCCGTTTTATCAAACATAAAGGCATCGGCACGTGCCATGGATTCAATATGATTGACGTCTTTAATCAGAATTCCTGATCTTGCAGCTGCGGATAAAGAAGCGACAATCGCAGTGGGAGTGGCCAGAATAAGTGCCACTGGACAGGCAATAACTAAAGCAGCCGTGACTCTCATTAGCGTATCGCTCGCTGTAGGATTAAAATAAAGGATCAGGGCAGTAGCCGTCAGCACAATGGGTACATAATAACGTACGTAGTCATCGATCATACGAACGAAGGGGAGTTTAGTTTTTTCGGCATTTAAAATGAGTTCGCGAACTTTTCCGATAGTGGTGTCTTTACCCGCTCGGCTGACGCGTACTTCGAGAAGACCATTGATATTGACCGTACCGGCAAATACTGAATCACCTTCCTGTTTATCAATAGGCAGTGATTCACCCGAAATATTTGCCTCGTTGATCGAGCTCTTACCTTTAATAATTTCACCATCTGCAAGGATGTTTTCACCTGGCGGGACACGGACAATATCGTCTTTTTTCAAATCAGAAGGGTCGACTTCAGTGATTTTCCCTTCAGTATCAAGAAGAATAGCTTTGCCTGGTACGAGGCGAGCGAGTTTTTCTAGAGATGTTTTGACACCTGAGGCAGTTTTGTTTTCGATTACTAAGGAAATTAAGAGGAAGAAGGCAATGGCTGCCGGAGTGGTAAAATCCTGAGATCCAACACAACTTGCGAGAACCGCAATAATGGCGAGTTCATGCATTTTTCGTTCGCCAGCTTTGAAGTCTTTGATCACGGTACTCACAAGGGGGATGAGCATGATGATAGTGGCGATGAGTCCACTAAGTGAGCAAAGAAATAATTGATCATTCATGAGGTATCGGAAAACTTGAGCATTGATGATGAAGAGTAGTCCAGCTCCTGCCCATAGAAGATAGCGATAAGAGTTTTTTTCTGAAGTAGCCATTATTTCTTGATCTCCCCTTTTTTCTGAAGTGGACGACGAGGCATTGCGAGTCTGAGTTGAGTGTTATCGGGGTTAGTAAGATAGACAGCTTCTAAGTCAGGAAGGATGGAGGCCATTTTTTCTCTGAGTAAAAGTTCTTGTGTCATGTTGGGAGCTTTATCATAAAGGCCTTTGAGTGAAAGAAAGGTTTTCATCAAAGCTTCTGAGCGTGCACGTAAATCGGTCGTATCTATATCCGCTTGGGTAAGGACTTTTGCAGCAGAACTTTCAGCTTCATTGAGTGTTTTTCTGGCGTAGAGTTCCGCTTCACTTTGGAGCCTAGCGGCTTCATTTGACGCTTGACTCACGGCAATAGTCTCTTCTCTGATTTGTGCAGGAAATGAAATCTTTAACTCTATTGATAGGACTTCGATGCCCAGTTGCAGGTCAGTTATACGTTTGTTGAGTCGGGAAAGAGTAGCTTGAGTAATTTCTTTTTGATTCCTTGCCTTGTCAATATTGCGTTCCGCAACTGATTGAAGAAGGGAACTGTCGACCAATTGCAGTAAGAGTTTTTCAAAATCTTGACTATCAAAAAGGTATTTGGGAAGATCAGCAATTGTATAGCGAAGGGTTGATTCACAATGTAGTAGGTTGAGGTCTGCGGTAATGAGGTAACCATCTTCGCCAGGAATAAGTGAGGTGTTGGCGACCGTTTTGATGATTTTGTCACCAGGATTTTCCTTCGGAGTAAAGCGAAGGGACTTTAAGCTTCTTGAGCTTGAGGTCTTGATGCTTATGACCGAGTCGAATGGATAGGGCCAGGCAAAAACAAAGCGAGAGTTACTATCAAAAGTTGATTTTAATTTGCCAAATTGTAGGACAACGGCTTTTTCATTTTTTTCAATAGTTCTAACTCCACTAAAAACAAAAGCAATGACTAAGAGGAACATGACAATACGAATGAAAACAAAAGTTGTTCGCAAAGCATCCTGCAAAGAATTGAGGCCGCCTTTTTTTGGTTTATCTTCTGACATTATTTCTTGTCGCTAGTATTGTTTTGAGGCTGTAAAACATCGTAAATAGGTGTTTTAGGGTCGAGGAAGAGGGTGGTGTCGTAGCGGGAGACTTCCCCAAGGGCATCGAGCTTTTTGAGGAAAAGAATAAAGTCGCTATATTCAAGATGGTTTTCGTACTGCTCAATAATAGTTACTAAACTAGTGCCACGTTTGCGACGAGCTTCGGCTTCGGCTTCGGCGAGGATTTTGGCTTTCTTGGAGTCTGCTTCGTTACGCATGATTTGGGCTGTTGATTCGGCTTCAGAGCGAATGATGGACGCTTCTTTGATGCGCTCTTCTTTCATGCGTGAAAGAATGGTTTCGGAATTGGCCGCGGGGACACTGAAACTTGTGATTCCAACAAAATCAAAGCTTATTCCATAGCTATTTTGAATTCTATCATTTAAGTCTTCAAGTAAATCCTTTTCAGTCGTGGTCATGCCTTCCGTTGAAAAGAGTTGATCTCTGCTTTTTGACCTCAAAATAGTTTCTTGTGATGTTTCGATAATCGATTTGAGGTTGCTTTGAGCATCGGTAAGTGTGCCAAGAGAGTTGCGGAATTTTAAGGGGTCAGTGATTCTCCAACTCGCCGATATTTGTGAGGATAGCAGTATGTTGTCACTTGTAGGGATATCTCGTGCCGAACCATTGAAGATTTGTCTCTTAGTATTGATTTTTTCTGCTTTGGAAATTGGCCAAGGAAGTTTGAAATGAAGTCCAGGTCTTAATTCAACACTTTGTTTGCCCAATGAGGTGAGGACCACAGCTTGGCTTTGTCCTACAGTGTAGGAACACATGGCCGTTAGCATGATAAGGCAGATTATGATACATAAGATAAGAGGTGTTTTTGAGCTTTTGTTTTCCATATTTTTTACTCCGTAATATCGAGGATATTGGGTTGTGGTCTTTTTAAATCGAGTTCAGCTATTTTTTCTTGCTCGGTGGTAAAGACCACTTTGCGAACGCTGCTTAAGTGTTTGCTTAGGATTTCAATCAGAGCAAATTGAGTGTAGAGTTCTTTGTATTCTTTAAAGGCTTTTAATCGGGTTTCAAAAATATCGCGATCAGCTTTAGTCAGTTCACTATTCATGTAATAATCAGCACTCGATTCGTTCTCTATGGTACTACGAGCACTAAGGGCATCAAATTCAGTTGTTTTAGCGTAGGTTCCGGCTTTGTCTAGAGTTAATTTTGAGAATTCTACTGCAGCTAGTTTCTCATTCCAGGCTTCAGCAATTGCAGGGTGTGGCTGGAAGTTTAAGATATCGATACTTTCAAGCTTTACGCCGATATTAAGCTGATATTTTTCTAGAGCTTGAGTCAGTGATTTTAATAATATGTTTTCTAGTTCGCTGCGAGGGATTTGGTAGAGATTTGTAAAGTTGGAGCGCATTAATTCAAAAGTTAGTGTATTTCTAGCTAAGGCAACAAGTTGTTGTTCGGGATTCTCGTGAGCTGCCCAAAGTGCGATTTCGTCGGACTTGACTTGGTAATTGATTTGAGCATTAAAGACGGTGATTTCGGCGTTGCGCGATCCAGTACCAGTCCCAGTTAAAAATAGGCTGGATTGATAATCGGTATTGATCCAAGATTTAGTATCTAGGAAAGGGCGTTTTTCTTTTTCTTGTTCAGTACGTATGTCTTTTCCCATGGTGAAGTTGATTTGTCTGAGACGAGAAGTTTCGACACGAGTTATTTGAGAAAAGGGGTAAGGGGGAGTGATGTGGAGGCCGGGCTCTAATGTGCTGCTTGTGCCAGAGCCACTGAGTATAGCTTTGTAACCGGGAGCAATATAAGTTATGGAAGAGAAGACGATGAGCAGGATGACTTGTAAGCAAGCAAAAGGAGTGAGAATTCGAAAAACAAATTTTTTGATAATCTGTTCTGAAATACGAAAGCCAAATTGGTACTCCAAGACATCAGAAAGATTGCCAATAAAGCCACTAGGACGACTGAAGATGGAAAGTAATCGACTTTCATAAACGAGGGCTTCGCCTTCGTTAGCTTCTCGCGGACGATAGAGGTCGAGGATCCAAAGTAAGATTCTTTCACTGGCAAGTATGATGGCGAGTGAAGCAATAAAGCGACTACTAATGTCAATCCACTGGAAGTGGCCATAGTTGGCAAGTAAGGAACTTATCCCTGCGATTAGAGAGATAAACGAACAGTATAATAGGCGGCCACAAGCGGGACGTAATAGGCTGAGGTTTTCTCCAAAAGCTAGGCCAGAAAAATACTTGCCAGTGGCGAAAAAAATAAAAGTGATACCAAATAAAATAAAACTACAGAGGAGGAAAGGGTTGGAGCCCTGTTCTGGTAGTTTGAGGTTTTCGGGGATACTTAAGTTAAAGAAAGAGATTGCGGTGGCAAATTCAAGAGCAGAAATGGCAATGAGAAAAGTGGGGATGATTATTTTTCTAAAGGACTCAAGGTTATTTTGTCCTGGAGTTAAAGTGAGGCCTTCATCATCACCGAAAATATTTTCTTCAGGCGGGCGATCTTCCATATCTTGTTTTTCGACTAAGGCTTTTTGGCATGAGCCAGCATGAAAATAGGATAAGAGAGAAATGAAGGCTGAAGCAAGCAGGGCTATGCCTGCTTGAAGTATGTGCCCATGGGCAGATTCAGGGAGTTTAGTGATAAGAAGGCCAAATACTGCTGCCATAAAAAAGCAAGCAATTGTAGATAGGATGGCGAGTTTCTGTTGACGTTTATAGGTCATGAAATATTTCCGTTAAGCTCACGTTTTTCGAGGATAGTAATTGCAAGGCAGAGATACAATCCACATAAAAGTAAGGATTGTAAAGCGCATGAGAGCATGTATGAGCTGGAAACTGAGCCGTTTAGAGCGATTTGGTCAAGAATCCAGTAGCTTTGCCAATTTGGCAAGATGCTTAAAATGAGGGTTGAGAAAGTGTTGTTACCAATTAAGGTCGCAACAGCATAGTTACTGAATAAGCCTAGGAAGAAAATTAAGGCTCCAAAGCTTAAGACTATGGGGGTGTCGAAGCGTACAGCTACGGGGAGTAGGATTCCTAAGAATGCTATGATTGCTAAAAAAACCATGAGGACAGCGGGTAAGCCAATAAAGTCAAAGTATTTGAGTTCTGTGAAGGGCAGGCGAATAAGTAAACCAAGAGCCATACAGATTGGGGTAGCTAAGGCAGCGCATAAGGGGAAGCTTTTGTTGAAAAATGCTTGACGAATTGCCGCGAAAATGGGGCCTGCTATAACGGATATAACGTAGAGAGCGAGTCCACCAAACATGAGGTCGTGGTCATCGGCAGCAATTTCACTTAGAAATAGATAGGCAATGGCGAGCGAGATGTAGAAAAGGCCTTGGGATAGAAATAAGCCTAGGAATTTTCCGACAAGCAGAGTGCTGGGTGATATGGGGCGGCTCATCATGATATCGCCTGCACCACGTTGGAAATCGTCTGTCACAGTTTTGATACTGGCGAAAAGAGCTCCTAAACAACCCGCAATTAACATGAAACTCAAAGATTGGTCACGAATAAAACGAACGTGTTCATTGGGGCTAGTTGAAGGGATATTTGCTAAAGCCGCTAAAATGAGCAGTGAGCTTATTTGCAGGACTAGGCAAAGAGGATCCGCGGCAGCGTTTTTAACTGAGTTGAAGGCAACTGATTTAATTTGTCTTTGAAGGTGCATGAAATTTGACTTGCGTTTCAGTTTAATTTTGATTCGCGTATTATAATTGGTTTTGTGTATGGCTTCAATAGGCAAAAGAGCTTTCTTTAAGAAATCTTAACAGAAAAAATCACCAGATGATATCGACTATTTCCTCATATAGTGAGAATTTTTCATCACAGGAGATGATTTTCATTTGTTCTGAGTAGGCGGAAGAGATGATTAATCGGTCAAATGGATCGTTGTGATGTAGCTTTAGCTTTTGATAATTGAGGATATGCTTGAGTTCTGTATTGAGAATTTTAATATTATTCTTTACGGCTGTAGAGATAAGCGACTCGACTGACTTCGATAGGCGTATTTTTCCGATGTTAATTTTAATAGCCATTTCCCATATGCTTGCTTTACTAAGAAAAATTTCATTATTTATACCTAAGAAGGATGAAATGGCTTTTTGGCTTAATTTGTCCATTTGATTTGAGCTAAAGCAAATAAAAGCATGGGTGTCAAGGAGTATGTTCATTGTTGTCTTCAGCAATAAGATAGTCTTCCATGCCGAGAATAGGGTCATCGAAATTGTTCATATTTACATCACATTGGAAAAATCCTAGTGATCTATTGTTTTTTAGAGAGCTAAGTTTTGCTACGGGTTCGCCTTTTCTAGCAATTATAATTTCTTCACTTTGTTCGCAAAGCTTGAGTAGCTTTGATATTTGAGTTTTTGCTTCGTGTATATTTACATTCATATCGCTTTGCTTAGCTTATTAACTTAGCTAAGTATATAACTTCTTAGCGGTTCAAGCAAATTATGTCGATGCAACATAAAAAAGCCTCTCGGTGAGGAGAGGCTTTTTTTGAGGCTGTATTAAGTCTAGATGTGGATGGCTTTGCCTTGTGAGTCCATGGCGCATTCCATAACTGCTTCGGAAAGCGTTGGGTGAGCGTGAACTGTATGGGCAATTTCTTCCCAAGTAGCTTCGAGCTTCATCGCAAGGCCGAGCTCGGCAATCATCTCTGTAGCATCATAGCCGACGATGTGAGCACCAAGTAATTGATCTGAGCCAGCTTCAAAGATAAGCTTAACGAGACCTTCTGGGTGGCCAACGCCATGAGCTTTACCTGAAGCAGTGAAGGGGAAGCGACCAATTTTGATCTCTTTACCAGCGGCTTTAGCAGCTTTCTCAGTGAGGCCAACGCCAGCGACTTGTGGTTGACAGTAAGTGCAGCCAGGAATTTGGCCGTAGTCAACGCCATGCTTTGCTTTGCCAGCAATGTGGTCAACAGCAACTTCGCCTTCGGCAGAAGCTTTGTGAGCCAACATTTGACGACCAGCACAGTCGCCGATTGCATAAATGTTTTCGTTAGACGTTTGTTGGAACTCGTTAACGAGAATGTTGCCACGCTCGTCGAGTTTAACACCAGCAGCTTCAAGGCCAATTCCTTGAGTGTTGGCACTCATGCCGACGGCTACGAGTACGCGGTCAACTTCGAGTTCAGTCTCTTTGCCTTTAGCGTCTTCGAGAATGGCTTTGATTTTGCCTTTCTTGATAACTTCAACCGATTTAGTCTTGGTTTTGGTGTAGGCGTTAATACCTTGTTTTTTGAATTCAGCTTCGAGAACTTTTGCGCTATCCGCATCTTCTACGGGGAGGAGTTGGTCAGCCATCTCTACTAAGTGAATTTCTGTGCCGATGGCATTAAAGAAATAAGAGAATTCAACACCAATCGCACCAGCGCCGATAACAAGCATCTTTTTAGGCTGCTTAGTTTGCTCGAGAGCTTGGCGGTAAGTGATGATGTTTTCGCCGTCGACTGGGAAGATTGGGATTTTTACCGGTGATGCACCCGTTGAAACGATAACTTTGTCAGTTTCGATATGGCGTGAACCTTCTTCGTCAGTGACTTGGACGAGGTTGGAGGCAATAATTTCTGCAGTGCCTTGGATGTGAGTGACTTTATTTTTCTTGAAAAGAAATTCAATGCCACTTACCATAGTGCTAGAAACGCCGCGTGAGCGTTTTACGATAGCCTCAAGGCTCGCTTTTGCATTAGTGCATGAGAGACCGTAGTCGCCTGCATGTTTCATGGATTGGAGAACTTCAGCAGACTTTAAAAAGGCTTTAGTTGGGATGCAGCCCCAGTTTAAGCAGATTCCGCCGAGTTCAGCTTTGTCGATACAAGCAACTTTAAGACCGGCTTGGCCAGCTTTAATTGCAGCTACATAACCGCCAGGTCCTGCACCGATGATAACTACGTCAAATTTTTCAGACATTTGGATCTCCTTAAACGATGAGTTTAGCTGGGGTTTCGAGGTAATCTTTCAAGGCGTTCATGAACTCAGCTGCAAGTGCACCATCGATGACGCGGTGATCGCAAGTGATGGTCATTTTACAAACTTTCGCTGATTTAACTTCACCGTTGACGAGTTTGAGCTCTTCTTGAGTTCCAGCGACAGCTAAGATAGCTGATTGTGGTGGGTTGAGGATGGCTGTGAAGCTGTCAACCGCACCGAACATGCCGAGGTTTGAAATAGTGAAAGATCCACCTTGGTACTCTTCTGGGCTCAGAGAGTTTGAACGCGCTTTACCAACAAGAGATTTGACATCTTTCGAGATTGAAGCAAGGCCCTTGCTATCAGCAGAGCGTACGATTGGTGTGATCAAGCCATCTGGAATAGATACGGCAACTGAAATGTCGACATCGTTAAATTGAACGATTTTGTCGCCTTGGAAAGCGCCGTTCATGGCAGGGAACTTAGCAAGTGAGAGACCGCAAGCCTTGACAATGAAGTCATTGATTGAAATGCGAACGCCTTCCATAGAGTTGATTTGTGCGCGGAGGTCCATGAGCCGGTCCATCTCAATTTTTGTAGTGAGATAGATGACTGGGACACCAGCAGATGCTTGTACCATGCGGTTAGCAATAGCTTGGCGCATTTGAGTCATTGGGATATCAGTGAGTGATTCACTTGCACGGTTGACGTAGCCAACTAAGCCTGATCCGCTTTGAGCTTCGGAAGCACCGTAGCCGTTTGGAAGCGTTTCGATATCGTTAAGCACGATGCGATCACCCGTCGTTGCAGGTTTGACTGCAGCAAGATTGATGCGTTTAGCTTCAGCTAATTTGCGTGCAGCGGGAGACACTTTGATGTCTTGTGCTGATGGGCTGAGTGAGCCAAGGCCAGGGACGTCGGCCGGGGGGGCAGAAACAGGAACGATTGTTGCTGTTACGGCACCACCACTAACAGGGGCTTTTGGAGCAGAGGCCGTAGGAGCGTCATCTGAGCTTTCTTCGCTGGCTTCTTCTTCTGGCTCTGGAACTGATTCTTCAGCGAGAGCGGCTTCGAGTTCTTCTTTGTAGTCTTCGTCAGCTTCTTCAGTGAAGACAGCAATAACTTTGCCTACGGGGCCCGCACCGCCAGCTTCGAGGATGATTTCACGAAGAAAACCTTCTTCGAGAGATTCGTAGTCAACAGTAGATTTGTCAGTTGCGATACTCGCAATTACCTGACCAGATTCGATTTCGTCGCCTGGCTTAACTTTCCATTCTGCAATGGTACCTTCTGTCATAGTAGGGCTTAAGCTAGGGAGGGTAATCATGATAGTGGACATGTCTTACTCCTATTTATAAAGTGATTTTTTTGCAGCGGCAACAATGTCTTGGACATCGGGTAGTGAAGCTGCTTCAATATTTTTCGCGTAAGGCAGTGGGTTCTCACCCTGGCTTACTCGAATGACGGGGTGATCTAGGTCGTCGAAGCACATTTCGTGAATGAGCGAAGAGACTTCTGAGCCAAATCCACAGAACTTGTGGCCTTCTTCGGCAACAACAAGACGTTTTGTCTTGCGGACTGAGTTAGCAATAAGATCAATATCTAATGGCTTGATTGTACGTGGATCTACCACTTCTGCACTGATACCTTCTTTGGCTAAGATGTCAGCTGCTTCAAGTGCAAAACCAACTTGGCGTAAGTGAGCACAGATTGTTACATCAGTACCTTCACGTTTGATGTCACCTTTGCCGATTTCGATGAGGTATTCCTCTTCAGGAACTTCACCCATGTTGCCATAAAGCATTTCGTTTTCAAGGAAGATAACTGGATTATCGTTGCGGATTGCCGCCTTGAGTAAGCCTTTTGCATCATAGGGAGTTGAAGGCGCCATGACAATGAGGCCTGGGATATGTGCATAGAAACTTTCGAGGTTATGTGAGTGCTGACAAGATACTTGAGCCGCCGCACCAGAAGCACCGCGCATCACGATTGGTACAGAAAACTGACCGCCAGTCATGTAGTACATTTTTGCCGCATTTGAGATGATTTGGTCAATTGCAACAAGTGAAAAGTTCCAGCTCATGTATTCGATGACGGGACGGAGGCCCATCATTGCCGAGCCTATACCTAGGCCAGTGAAACCAGCTTCGGTAATTGGCGTGTCACGAACGCGCTTCTCGCCAAACTTGTCGAGCAGGCCTTTTGTTACTTTGTATGCGCCATTGTATTCGGCAACTTCTTCACCCATGATGTAAACTTTTTCATCACGGATCATTTCTTCTTCAAGAGCCTGATTTAAGGCTTGTCTAAATTCAGTAATTGGCATTTGTTACCTCACGCGTATACATGGTTTGTGAGTTCATCCATTGGAGGCCAAGGAGATTCTTTGGCGAAATCGAGAGCGTCTTTAACTTCAGCTTTCATCTCTTTGTCGAGGGCTTTGTAGCCTTCTTCATCGATCCAGCCTTGCTCTTCCATGGATTTATAGAAACTATTGATGGGGTCTTTCTCTTTCCAGCATTTGACTTCGTCTTTTGTGCGGTAGAGACCGGCGTCAGAGACGGAGTGTCCTTGGTAGCGGTAAGTCGTAACATTCACTAGGGCTGGACGACTATTCTTTTTGCAATCAGCAATAATTTCACCAAAAGCCTTATAAGAAGCTTCGAGATTCATACCGTCCACTTCATAGCCTTTCATTTTGTAGGCTGCAGCAAAGTCAGAAACTTGCGGATTGGCTAAAGCACGATCGTTGGATGTGCCCATGCCGTATTGATTGTTTTCACAGATAAAGATGACCGGAACGTCCCATAGTGATGCGAGGTTGAGGCTTTCGTGGAAAGTACCCTGCATTGAAGCGCCATCGCCAAAGAAAGTGAGTGCGACGCCTTCTTTCTCTTCATATTTTAATGCGAACGCAGCACCCAAGCCGATGGGGATTTGACCGCCAACGATACCGTGACCACCGAGGTAGTTATTCTTCTTTGAGAAAACGTGCATTGAACCACCTTTACCGCGAACGCAACCCGTTATTTTACCAAACATTTCGGCCATAACTTCTCTCGAAGTTAAACCACCGATGAGGCCTTGTGCGTGACAGCGATAAGATGTTACATATGCATCTGTAGGTGTGAGGTGCGCCATGGCACCTACTGCAACGGCTTCTTGACCGATATATGTGTGACAGAAACCCGTAATAAATTTCTGTTGGTAGGATTTAAGGCAGCCTTCTTCAAAACGACGCACACGAATCATCTGTTCGAGCATCTGAAGGGCTTTTTCCTTGCCAATATTTTTCATATTTGACCCTATTACTATTATTAAAAAAGCTTTTAGTTATTTATGACACTGCATGAAGCTAGACATAAACCTATTTTACAGCATCTTATATACTCTGAGTTTAATGAATTTCAATTCCCGCATCCCTTTATGTAAATGAATTGACGGCTTTTACAATTTTGTACCGAAATATTTTGAATTTTATGTACAATTTACTCAAATTCTTTAATAGTTTTGATTTCTTAAGGATACTTAAATGATTAGTGAACAAATAATCCTCGCTTCCGCATCGCCAAGAAGAGCAGAAATTTTAAAAGAAGCTGGATTTGCTATAGAAGTCATCAGTGCGGATGTGGATGAGCGTGCCGATGGAGAAGCTGTGCAAACGGCAGCTTATAATGCCCAGCTTAAAGCACAAAAAATTGCTCAGACGTACAAAGATAAAATTGTTGTCGCAGCTGATACGGTGGTTTGTTTTAATGGTCAACTGCTTGGGAAACCAAAGTCTATTGATCAAGCAAAGGTGCGCTTGCTAGATTTATCGGGAAAAGCACATCAGGTTTACACGGCCGTCTGTATTTGTTTAGGAAGCCAAACCAAACAGTTTGTTGGTGTGAGTAAAGTGAAATTCAAAGACTTTGATGAATCAGTCGTCGACGAATACTATGCAAAGGTTAATCCCTTGGATAAAGCTGGTGGGTATAACATTAATGAGCATGGTGATTTGATTATAGAGTCATTTGATGGCGAGTACGAGAACATAATGGGCCTCCCTATTTTAGAATTTAAAAGGCATTTACAGGAGTTTATCAAATGAGAGGGATGTTGTATATTTTATTAGGGCTTTGCTTGGTTTTTGTTTCTTGTAAACAAGAGGTGCAGAAAAATCAGCAAGTTGTGGCCCAAGAACCTTCAAGTAATCAGAGTACTGATGAAGAGAGCGTAAAATTACAAAAGTTTTATGAATATGTTTTGTTAGGACGTCACAAGGAAGCATTGGCTTTAGTTAATTCATTGGATTTAGGTCCTGATTTTACTGTGAAAGATAAAACTTATAAAGCTTTATTTAATGAGTTTGATTTAAAAGATGATTTCTATGAAGACTCAAAATTCACCGAGCTCGACTATTTTTATTGGATGCAGAGCCTCTTATTTAAGAGGCAAGTCGAGAAGATGAAAGCGAGCTTGAAAGAAGGAGAGGATCCAATTCGTAAACTTTATGATCTTGTCAATACTCAAGTAGCAGCCAAAGGTGAAGGTCCTGATCGAGCTGCATTCCCAATACAAATATGGCAGCGCGGTTTTGGGGTGTGTGATCGGCAAAGTTGGGTGATGACTGAGTTGGCGTATCAATTAGGCGCAGACGTCTACATCGTATACTTTATAGAAGAAGACACGGGGATCTCGAAGCACACGATATGTCAGGTTAGATACAAAGGAAGGGATTATTTAATTGATCCACTCTATGAGAAGTTTTTAGTTGACTTTCATTGGAATGATCTGACAGAAGAAAAAGCTGCCGAAATTTGGCAAGATCACCCGTATCTGGCAGATGATATTAAGAAAGCTGAGATCTTATTGCCCTCCATGCCGCATGACTTTGCCAAGCGTCATCAGCTTTTGTCAGAGAAGTTGATTCATGTGGTTCCTCAGGAAAGTTTATTCCGCTTTGGAGAAAGTCCCATTAAGCGATCTAAGCGATGGCCTTATAAAAAAGGACAGGACTATTTTTATTGGGATTATCCTCATCGTTTGATGACGGGGATGACCGTTTATCGTCAATTTTACTCTAAGGGAGTATCTCCCAAATAACTACTGTCGAGTATTCCATTGTTCTGGATGTGATTGTTTGAGTGTTCTCACGCTGCCATCACCGAAGGTGGCGTTATAATTGTCTAGATGATGGATTCCTACTCTGCGAACATCACCAAGGGGTGGTAGCAGTAATTCTCCCCAATCTGTTTTGGAGAATGAGTTAATTCCAATATGGGAGCTACTGAGCTCCGCAATGACATCGCTTATATAAATAGTGTTAGAAGGACGAGTGACGTCATTGATATTAATGGGGGTTTCAGAGTCGTAGCACCAGCCCATGCCATCGATGCTGATGGGTGATGAATTCCAGCCATCGCTGGGGATGATATTCATAATGTAGGCAGCTTCAGTATATATGTTGCCCGTTTGGGGGTCATGCCCTGCGGGATCAAAATGCTCATCGTCATCGAGTGCCGGACATTTGAGAATGTTTTCGCTTATATCCATGAAAGTAATATAGTTGGCCCAATGATGGAGTTTGCCTTCATTAGTATTGCCAAAGTCAGCAGGTATGACCAAACCATTATGGTCATCCGTGTAGATACTGTTCACCAAACTAATATTCTTTAAATTGTTTTTACATGAGCTTTTAAGAGCTTGCTGTCGTCCTCGATTGAAACTAGGTAAAATCATTGATGCAATGATTGATATGACAGTCATCGTCGTCATCAATTCTATAAGTGTAAAATATTTGCGCATAGCATATTTATCCTTTCCATAATCCATTTCCTTATAGAATAAAGCGGATGTACATAACTCATAGCAAGCTTTTTTATGCTTAAATCGCAAACTTAACAAAGGTTTAACAAAAGCCCAAAGAAGTCTAAACATGATAGTTCTAAAATCACCATGTACACAAACAAATTGTGCATCTGTACAAACGTAAACAAAAACAAGGTAATACTATTATGTTAGTAAAAAAGATCGTTGCTGCTTCTCTTATGACTGCAGCCCTTTCAGCCACAGCGGCTGACGATGTTTCTGCTCAATTAGAAGAGCTCAAGAATGCTTATGTTAAGCAACAACAAGAGATGCAGGCTATGCGCCAGCAAATTAAAGATGTTGAGTCTGTTCATAACGAAGCTATTCACAAATATATTAAAGATGAAATCAAGTCTGAAGTTAGCAAGCAATCTTCACTTCTTTCTTTAAGTAGTCACGTTGAAGGCCTTAAAATTAAAGGTGATTTGAGACTCCGTTACCAGACTGAAGATAAAGGCGATGAGAAGCGCGATCGTTTCCGTGAGCGTGTACGTATTGGTGCCGAGTGGAAAACTTCTGATGGATGGGATATTGGTATTGGTATAGCTACTGGTGGTTCTGACGGTAGCTCTACGAACCATACATATGGTAGTAGCGAAAATAGCAAGGGTACTAATAATCCTTGGGACTCAGGCGATCTTCGTTTAGATTACGCTTACGCAAAGCACAGCTGGGATCTCAGCGATGGTAAGCAAACACTCATTCTTGGTAAAATGAAGAACCCATTCTTCACGACTAAAGCTTTCTTCGATGGTGACTACCGTCCTACTGGTGTAGCTTACCAAGTTGATATGGGTATGTTATTTGCAACTGTTGGTGGATTCACAGTTCAAACGCATGATGATGAAAAAGAATCAGATACTTCTCTCTACGCTGCACAAGTTGGTGTAAAATCTGACATGTTCAAAGTTGCGGGTGCTGTTTACAGCTATCAAAATATTGATGGTGCCGATAGAAACGGTGGCTGGGATGGTGTTGATGAAGATGGTAACGTTCTTGATGAAGTTATGCTCTTCGACCTTCTTGCTGAAATGTACATCAAGCTTGATGGTGTTAAAATCACTCCTTACGCTCAATACTCAATCAATACTGAAGCTGATGATGAAGATACAGCTTACATGATTGGTGCAAAAGCTGGAATTGGAGCTTTTTCCTTTGGTGCTGAGTGGCGTTCAATGGAAGAGAACGCAGTTCCTTCTATCATTATGGACTCTGACTTCAAAGGCGGCGCAGGTCGTGAAGGTTTAGTTCTTGGTGCTAAATACAAAATCACTAAGAACATGACTGCTGGTGTTAAGTACTACGACACAGAAGAGATCAATGGTGACGTTTCTGAAGAACTCATCCAAGCTGACCTCGTTTACAAATTCTAAAATTTGTAATCTAGTTTGATTTAGGGAAGCCTCCGCTCATTGAGCGGAGGCTTTTTTTTATTCACAAACGGTAAAAGTCTTTTGTGGTCACCGCACTTTCTTTTGCGATCTCCGAAACAGCTTTAG